>NZ_JBFRHB010000003.1:0-190500 GCF_052115645.1 Arthrobacter sp. 2MCAF14
GCAACGGCCCCACGGAAGCGCTCAATGGCAGGCTCGAACACCTCCGCGGCTCCGCCCTCGGCTTCCGGAACCTTGCCAACTACATCGCCCGATCACTCCTCGAGACCGGCGGATTCAGACCCCGGCTACACCCTCAAATGCGATGAGCCTGTTAAGCGCGGTGAAAATTCCCACACTGATCATTGGATCAAAGTTAAAGACGTTCAAGCCAAGTGAGACAATCATGACGACTATCACCGTGAGCAGGACCCCGATGATGACAGTGAATGGGTTTCCTTTCTCGGGAGGGAAAGCGATGCCAACCAAGGTTGATATGAGAACGTTGCTCAAGCAGAATCCCGCCACGGGCAGGCACGCTTAGATGGCAACTCCCTGTGCCAAGGAAATTGCGATGACTGGAATGCCCACAGTTATCAGGAGGACGCCTTGCGAGCCTATGAGGCGTAAGTAGTTCGCAGCGGTGCTGCCCGGATAGGTCACCATGCGTCGCAGGGGCTCCGAGTTTGAAAATGCATAGACTCCCTGAAACGTTATGAGGGCAAGCGCGTAGGGTGGCAACACCAAGTGCTCGATCCAGGTAAAGACTGAATAGACGATGACAAAAGAGACGGCCACCATTGTTTCGAAACTCCGAAACAAGACCAGAATGTAAACGCCGAACTTCCGCCCTGCCAACCATGAAGGCAGGAAGACGAAGAAGCGAGGCATTGGGACGTAGTTCCTGGGTGCGACCGCCACTATTGCTGGAATTAGTGCTGCTGATGTCGCAAGCAGCACTAAAGTGGAAAACCAGAGCCCGACGTCTTCCTGCAGCTTTGCGTAGAGCAAAGCAGGCGCGAAGTAGTCCCGCCCGTTTACGTAGCTTTCGGTGATCTGGCTGCCCTGTTCGTTGGTTTGAGGAAAGGCGACCGCCAGCCCGAAAGCAAGCACCATCGGGACTATCAGGCCACGAAGTCGAGCTATCCTGAGGGCCTGTAGAGCACGTTCAAGCAGATAGTAGCCGAGGCTCAGAAGCAGGTACGTTGAAATAGCGGGGAACCAGATGGACGCCAGAACCCTCGGAATGTAATCTGTCCCCTCGATCAGCACGGTTGAAATTGAGAAAGCACCGAAAATGAACACGGTCACGAGGAGGACGAGGGACGACTCAAAGAGCGCAAATGCCATGGTCCTTTCCTTGTTGGTCACCGGCAGATTGAAGGAGAGCCTTAGAAGCTCATCGGCCTTCATAAACAGCACCCGGATTAGTGTGTACGCAATAAGTACCCAGAATCCGACGGATGCGTTGGCTACTTGAAGAACAGGCTCAAGTAGGCCGGTTCTACCGAGATACTGGCGGATGACCACATAGCTCAACGCGTTGAATCCGGCGAACGCGACAACGAGTAGGAAAATGGCAGAAAGCCGAGCAGCCGGGCTGGCCAGCAGTCCTCGTCCCAGGACGCGTCTCACGATGAAGAGCCAGAACAGTCGAAACAGCAGGACAACGCTCTTGAGGCGCATTTATGATGGTTCCATTGCTTGAATGAATTCGTTGGCAAGGTCAGCTATCGTGCCGTGATCTTGGATAATTTTCCGGACCGGAGCCTGAACCACCAGTGCCCCTTGGATGAGAAGCGCCAGCTCGTCAGCGACGTGTTCCAACATGGTGACGTCATGACTGCACAGCAGAACTGACCGGCCTTCTGTGGCAAGTTTCCGGATGTCGCGTTCAAAGAGGTTGATGGCGTCGATGTCGACGCCATTGAGGGTTTCATCGATTACGGTAAACCTTCGTCGGAGCATGAACGCGGCGATGAGTTGCAATTTCTTCCTCATGCCGTGCGAGTAGTCTTCGATCAAGTCTCGGTGCCTGTCGCGCATGGAGTACCTGACGAATTGAGTCCTCAGTGCCGCGTGATCCATGGGTTCTCGGTAGAGGCCGTGCATAAAGCGCAGGTATTCCTCGCCTGTGAGGAACTCAGGGAGGTAATCATTGCTGGATAGGTAGATCGAAGACATCGTGGCGCTGCGGCTCTGACTGCTTTCAGACCCGATGCGGACGCGGCCGCATTGAAGTTGGAGCAGATCCAGGATGACCTTTATCAGGGTGGACTTCCCGGACCCGTTGGGACCAATGAGGCCCATGACCTGGTCCTCGGCGATCGTGAACGAGACATCATGAAGCACTTGTGTTCTGGAGTTGTAGGCGTAGTTGACGTTGGCAACGCTGAGAGTCATGAGGCGAATGCTAGGCCCGGAAAACCCCGTCTCAGTGGTCAAACGGCGAAATTAAGTGGTGGAACCGGCCAAAATACGTGCAAAATCGACGTTTCTCAGTGTGCCTGCGGCCCCGTCTAGGTGTTTTAAGCAACACAACACGTAGAAAGTGCCGCCGCCAGCAAATGCCGGGACGACAGCTAGGCACGGCCCAGAACTAGGCGCCCCCTCCGCCCACTAACCCGTCCGTGTACTGCAGCGCGATCCAGAGTTCCGCGCGCACTTGTGCCTGGTTCAGGTCGGTGTCGAGCAGTTCGGCGAGCAGTCCGATCTGGCGGCGCACGCTGTTGCGGTGCAACCCCAGCAGTTTGGCGGAGGCGTCCCAGCTGCCGTTTTCGCTCAGCCAGCCCCGGAGCACTGCCAAGAGGGGATCGCGCCGGTCGGCTTCCAAGGCAAGCACCGGTTCAAGAAGCCTCGCGGCCAGCATGGACCCGGCCTCGCGTCCCAGGAGCCCGGTGATGGACCAGGTCACCTCGTCAACTCTGGCGCTCCGCCCGCTGGACTGGACCCGTGAACGGAGCGACGTCACGCGCTGGTGTGCCGCGCCGAGCCCGGTCAGTTCCGTCGGGTCCCCGATGACCAGCCGCCAGCCGAGCTTTTCGACGTCCGCCAGGAGCGCGTCGTCCACCTTCAAACGAGTGATCGCGGCGAATCCGTAATCGGTGATTTCCACCAGTTTTGTATCGAAGAGGCGCCGCCACTGCAATAGCTCGCGCACCGGGCTGTCACCGGCCGGCCACACGGGGGAGTCCACCTTGATTCCTTGGACCACGCGCAGGGGAGCGGATCGCGTGGAGGACAGGCTTTGGGCGAGGAGGTCCTTGAGCCCGTTGATGTGCCGTGTTCCGCCGTTGGCAAGGCTTTCAGGGTGCAGCAACAATGCCGTCGCCAATTGGCTCGGCGCCAGCGAGCCGCTGGTCCGTTGGCGGACGAGCAGCTCCAGCAGCCCCACCACCGACTGCACCACGCTGTTCTGGGCGGGAGTCAGCGCAGCGTCCGAGCCCAGGATCAGGGCGCCCAGATTGGCGTCCTTGGTGCTCCGCAACGGGTGGCCGAAAACCATCGCCGATCCCGGCTGCTCAAAGCCGTCCACCTCAACCCGCGGCCCGCTGCCCGAAAGGAGCCGTTCCAGCATGGGCTCCAGTAGTGAATGCTCGACGCCGGTGCTGCCGCCGGCAGCGTGGGCGCGCGCACGTACCCGCCCGTCCGCTCCGACGAGAAGTGCCCAGACGGGCACCTTTTGGACCAAAGCGGCGAGCAGCTCGTGTTCCGGCCGAGGGGAGAGGACTGCCCGCATGAGTTGCCTGTTGGTGTCTGCGAGCCGGCGGAAGACCTTCGCGTTATCCGATTCCAGGAGCTGGGAGAACTCAAGCCCGATCGCGGCGAACGGGATGGACTCCGGGATCTCAATCAAGGTGAGCTGGTGCCCTCGGCACGCCTTGAGCAGCTCGGCCGGGACGGCGTCGAAATACGGCCTGATCCCGAACCCCAGCGCCGCCACCTTGGCCCCCACCAGCCGCTTCACGTACGCATCGACGTTTTCCCTGGACCCGCCATCACCCAGGAAAGGGAGTCCCGCGGTCAGCAGGAACTCCCCCTCCGGCAGGTAGGGGGTGGGATCGTCCAGTTCGCTGGGTTCAACCCAGCGCAGCAGCTCCCCGCCGCTGCCGCCGTCGTGGAGTATCTCCAACTCTGGCGGCAGCTGCTTCAGGAACTGCTCAAGCGTGACGAAACTGAGGCGGCCTGGGGTCGGCTCAGGCGACATCGCTCGGTGCCTCCTGGTAATCGGGGCACTCGTAGGCACTGGACTCGTACACGCGGGGGAGCCGCGGTGCGATCCGGTTGATGATCTCGTCGCCGTGGCTTCCGATAGCGGCGCCCCAATCGTCGGCGCTCGCAGCCCCTCCGGCCGGATCGCCGAACAGGACCGCCGTGTCTCCGACCTCGATTCCGGACGCATCCGGGCCGAGGTCCACCATGAACTGGTCCATGCACACCTTGCCGATCACGGGGACTTTCCGGCCGGCGATCTGGACCAGGCTCCTGCCGCTGATGCCTTTGGGGATGCCGTCGGCGTAGCCGAGGGGAATGAGGCCGAGATAGCGGGGCTCATGCGTGATGGCCTGGTGTTCGTAACTGACGCCAGTCCCTGCCGGGACTTTCTTGACCATGACGAGCGGCGCGGTGACGCTCAAGGCGGGGCGAAGTCCAAAGTCGGCGGGATCCAGATGGTCCGCCGGGGCGAGTCCGTAGATCGCCAGTCCGGCGCGGACCATGTCGAAGTGGAATTCGGGCCGGTCCAGGATGTTTGCCGAGCTCGACACGTGCCGCAGCTGCGGGTCCAGGCCGGCAGCTCGGGCTTCGCGAACGGCGTCTTCGAACTCCGCCACGGCTGCGGCGTTGCCAGGGTGGGCGGGTACATCGGCCCAGGCCAAGTGGGTCCAGATGCCGCGGACAAGCACCGTGCCGTCCTCCTCGGCCTGGTGAGCCCGGGCCACGAGTTCGGGCCAGTCTTCCTTGCGTGCACCGCCGCGGCTGAGGCCGCTGTCCAGCTCCAGGTGCACGACGGCGGGGCGGCCCAATTGCCTCGCGATCCCTGCTAGAGCCTCAAGTTGACCGACGCTCCCAAGCGAAACGTCGACGTCGTACTCGAGTGCCTCACGGATCGTTGCGCTGGTCTGGGATGCCAGATATAGCCACGACAGGACCGGCACGGTGATGCCCGCCTGGCGAAGTGCAATGGCTTCGCTCAACTGGGCGGTTCCCAGCCAATCAGCGCCTGCCGCCACCGCCGTCCGGGCCACATCCACGAGGCCGTGACCGTAGCCGTTCCCCTTGACGACGGCCATGAAATGCGGCGCGGCGGTGCGCTTCTTGAGTGCTTTGATGTTGTCTGAAATCGCAGACAGGTCAACGCTGACCTGCCCGGAAAGCGCCGCTTCCGGCGTCGTTTCTGATTGTGCAATACGTCTCATGGTTGATCACTATAGGTCATTTTGCACCGCCGTGAGAGCTGGCTCACAGGCTTACGGTTGTCAGGGGAAACCGCCAACTACTCTGAAGGGACGTCAACGGTGACTGTGCCTACCTCCACCCAGACCAAGCCAACGCACGCCACGAATACAGATGCCGGCAATGCCGCCCGCCGCCCGGGACTCGGTTCGCAGCTCCTGCGCCGCAAGCCGATCGGGCAGATGGTCAGCGAAGCCGGAAGCAGCCAAAGCGGTACGCCGCTCGTCCGCAGCTTCGGTGTCCTTCAACTGACGATGATCAGTGTCGGCGCGACCTTGGGCACCGGCATCCTGGTGATCCTGGGCGAATCCGTGCCGCTGGCCGGTCCCGCAGTCTGGATCTCCTTTGTGGTCGCGGGCTTGGCCGCACTGTTCTCCGCAGTGTCCTACGCCGAAATGGCGGGCCTCGTGCCCGTTGCCGGGTCCAGCTACTCCTACTCCTACGCCACGATGGGCGAGGGCATGGCCTGGATCTGTGGTTGGTGCCTCGTCCTCGAATACGCGGTCTCCGTGGCTGCCGTGGCCGTCGGCGCCGGGCAATACGTGAACGAAACCCTCGCCGCGTTCGGCCAGTTCCTGCCGGACGCGATGTCCCAGCCGCCGGGGAGCGGCGGCGTGGTCAACATCCCGGCCATGCTGATTGTGGTCCTCGCGATGGTCCTGCTGGTGCGAGGTGCCAAGGAAAGTGCCTGGATCAACACCGTGATCGTGACCATCAAGATCGTCATCCTGCTCTTCTTCTGCGCCGTTGCGTTCACCGCGTTCAACGCCGGCAACTTCGAACCCCTCATGCCCATGGGCGCCGCGGGTGTTTCGGCCGCCGCATCCAGGGTGTTCTTTTCCTACATCGGCTTCGATGCCGCTTCCACAGCCGGTGAAGAGGCCCGCAACCCCAAGCGCGACCTGCCCCGCGCCATCCTGCTCTCCATGGTGATCGTGACCAGCATCTACGTCCTGGTTGCCGTGGCCGCCATCGGCGCCCGCCCCTGGGAATGGTTCGGCGGCACCGAAGCAGCCCTCGTCCAGATCCTCGAGGAAACCACCCACCAGCCCTGGATCGCGCTCGTCTTCTCCATCGGAGCCGTGCTCGCCATCGCCAGCATCGTGCTGACCGTGCTCTATGGCCAGACCCGCATTCTGCTCTCCATGTCCCGCGACGGACTGGTCCCGGAGGTCTTCGGCCGGATCTCCCCGCGCACCGGAACCCCGGTGGCCGGAACGCTCATCGTGGGCACCGCTGTCGCCCTCACCGCGGGCCTCGTCCCGCTCGGCGCGCTGGCCGACGCCACCAGCATCGGCACCCTCTTCGCGTTCGCGCTGGTGAACGTCGCTGTGATCTACCTGCGGCGCAACCGCCCCGAGCTCAAGCGCAGCTTCCGCGTACCGCTCTACCCGATCACCCCGGTCCTGGGCACGTTGATGTGCGCCTACCTCATGGCCAACCTGGGGGCCGACACCTGGGTGGTGTTCGGCGGCTGGATGCTCGTGGGGATCGCCCTCTACTTCGGATATGGACGCCGGAACTCCAAGGTAGCGGCCCTGACCGAACAGGAATACCGTGAACTATCCGCAAGGGTCGCTGACCCGGAAACTGTGAAGGCAGAACTTTCATGACCATCGCCACCGAATTGCCCACGGAACCCACACCCCGCGCGGGGCACACTGGAATTTCCCAAGCAACGCCGGCCGACGCTCCCATCACCATGCTGAACCCGGACTTCCCGTTCAGCTACGACCACTACCTGGCCCACCCCAACGGCCTGGCGGTTGTTCCGCCGGAGCTGTACGGCACGGAGGTCGCGGTGATCGGTGCCGGCCTCTCGGGACTCGTGACGGCCTACGAGCTCATGAAGCTCGGGCTGCGCCCCGTGGTCTACGAGGCCGACCAGATCGGCGGGCGGCTGCGTACCGCGAGCTTCCCCTCCGCTCCCGGAGTGGTGGCAGACCTCGGCGGCATGCGATTCCCCGTCTCAGGCAAGGCGTTCTACCACTACGTGGATCTCCTCGGCCTGGACACCCAGGAATTCCCCAACCCCCTTGCGCCTGCAACCTCAAGCACTGTGATCGAGTTGGCCGGGCAGAAGCACTACGCCGCCACCTCTGCCGATCTGCCGGAGTTCTTCCACGAAGTCGCCGCAGCCTGGAAGGCCGCAGTGAATGACGGCGCCGCGTTCCAGGAAATGCAGGAGGCGATCCGGGCCCGCGACACCAAGCGAATCAAGGAGCTGTGGAACGAGCTGCTCCCGCTCCTGGATGAGCAGACCTTCTACGGTTTCATCGCCGCAAGCACGTCCTTCAAGGAGGCCGGATTCGCGCACCGCGAGGCCTTCGGGCAGGTAGGTTTCGGCACCGGTGGTTGGGACACCGACTTCCCCAACTCCATCCTCGAAATCCTGCGCGTCGTCTATACGGACGCCGATGACCAGCACCGGCTCATCACCGGGGGCGCGCAACGGCTCCCCGAGGCACTCTGGCACCACGCGCCGTCGGGCATGGCTCACTGGCCAGAGGGCACCTCGCTGGCATCGTTGCATTCCGGTTCCCCCCGCGGAGCCGTGGACCGCATCGAGCGAGACAGTGTTGACGGCCCTTCGGGCCAACTCATGGTGCGCGAACGTTGGGGCCGCGAAACCGGGTACCCCGCCGTTGTGACCACCTGCCAGTCCTGGCTGCTGTCAACGCGCATCCACACCCAGGAGTCGTTGTTCCCCTCGGAATTGTGGACAGCGATCGAGCGCTCGCACTACATGCAGTCGTCCAAGACCTTCGTGATGGTTGACCGGCCGTTCTGGAAGGACATCGACCCCGAAACGGGCCGTGAAGTGTTGTCCATGACCCTGACCGACCGGCTCAACCGGGCAACGTACCTGCTTGACGACGGCCCGGACAAGCCTGCCGTCATCCTGCTTTCCTACACGTGGAACGACGACGCCCTGAAGTGGCTCTCGCTCAGCGCCGAGGAGCGAGTCAAGCTCATGCTCCACTCCCTCGAGCAGATCTACCCCGGTGTGGACATTGCGAGCCACATCGTGGGCCAGCCCATCACCGTTTCCTGGGAGGCCGACCCCAACTTCATGGGTGCCTTCAAGGCCAACCTGCCCGGGCACTACCGCTACCAGCAGCGACTGTTCACGCACTTCAAGCAGGACAAGCTGCCGGAGAGCCAGCGGGGCATCTTCCTAGCCGGCGACGACGTCTCGTTCACCGCAGGCTGGGCCGAAGGCGCCGTCACCACGGGGCTCAACGCTGTGTGGGGCGTGGTGAACCATCTTGGTGGTTCGTCCGTGGCAGGCAACCCCGGTCCCGGTGACTTGTTGGACGAGCTGGGTCCGATCAGCCTGGACTAGCTTTGCGCGTGCATCTCGCGGTGCGCCGCCGCTAGCTCCCTGTAGTGGGCCGCGTTGCGCTTCACGCCGTCGAGCTCTTCCTCGCTCAGTTCGCGGCGCACTTTGGCGGGCACCCCGGCAACCAAGGATCGCGGCGGGATGACCGTTCCCTCAAGTACGACCGCGCCGGCGGCCACCAGCGAACCGGCACCGATGACGGCTCCGTTCAGGATGGTGGCGCTCATGCCGATAAGGCAGTCGTCCTCCACAGTGCATCCGTGGACGACGGCGCTGTGGCCGACGCTCACGCGCTCGCCGACGGTGCAGGGGAAACCGGGGTCGGCGTGCAGGACCACATTGTCCTGCAGGTTCGAGCCGGCGCCGACGCTGATTGCGGCGGTGTCGGCACGGACCGATACGCCGTAGAAGGCGCTGGAGCCCGCGCCGAGGGTGGCCTTGCCGATGATGGAAGCGGTGGGTGCCACGAAGGCGGTGTCATGGATGGCCGGAGTATCCCCGGCGAACGTGTAAATGGGAGCCATGGGGCAAGCCTAGAACACGCTGGTCCCAACCCAACTGGCTCGCAGTAGGTGTCGTTTTGGCGCCTCATAACGACATCTGCTGCTAGTCAGTTGGGCCGGGAGGCGTCCGGAGGACCAGGAACTGGTAATGCTGGGTCCAATGACCAGCACCGGGTCCGGACTCGACACCCGTTCCCTCGGGCCAGGTTTCAAATTGTTCCACCGTGCCGTAGGCACCGAAGATGCGGCGCACGGTGTCGTCGCTCCGCCGGCTGAAGAACCGCCGCGGCTCGTCTTGGTCCTCGGGGTTGAGGACTTCTTCATCGTCACCGGACCAGAGCCCGACGGCGATGGGCGCACCAGCCGCGCTGACCCGCACGAGTTCACGGACGACGTCGTGGATTACCGCGTTGGGGACGTGCAGGAGGGTGCTCATGGTCCACACGGCCGGGAAAGTGGCATCGGCGAACGGCAGGGACCGGCCGCTGGCAACGCTGGCGTCGAGCCCTTTGGCACGGGCGACGTGGATGCTCTCCTCGGACAGGTCAACGCCGGTGTAGTGCAGTCCCGCCCGCACGAATTCCAAACCTTCGACGCCGGTGCCGCAGCCTAGTTCGAACAGCGAGTGCCTGTGTTCCTCCTTGAGCAGGCGAATGAACCAATCGCGGCATTCCGTCCGACGCGGGGTCATGGCGCGGGTGTTCTGGAAGGCGGCATGCCGGTCGTAGTAAACAGCCAGGTTCGCTTCGTGATTGTCTGTTTCGTCGCTGAGTGCCCTCCGGGTCCCGTCCATGGACCCAGCGTAGAACACCCAACTAACTAGCAGTAGATGCCGTTATGACGCCTCAAAACGACAACAAATGCGTGGGCCCACGCCGCCAGGGTTCCCTGGCCGAGCTTGCGAGGCGAGGGTGGCGGTGGGGACTAGTTGGGTGGGGGAGCGCTAGTTGAAGACCACCGTGCGGGTGCCGTCGAGCAGGACGCGGTGCTCGGCATGCCACTGCACCGCCTGTGCCAGCGTGCGGCCCTCGACGTCGCGGCCCATCTGCACGAATTGCTCGGCGGTGCGGGCGTGGTCCACCCGGATGACTTCCTGCTCGATGATCGGGCCCTCGTCGAGGTCCGCCGTGACGTAATGGGCGGTGGCGCCAATGATCTTCACGCCCCGGGCATGCGCCTGGTGGTAGGGCTTGGCGCCCTTGAAGGAGGGCAGGAAGGAGTGATGGATGTTGATGGCCTTGCCGTTGAGCTCGGTGCAGAGCTCGCTGGAGAGGACCTGCATGTAGCGCGCCAGGACGGTCAGCTCGATGCCGTGCTCGTGGATGAGCTCGAGCAGCTTCGCCTCGGCCTGGGCCTTGGTGTCCGGAGTGACAGGGATGTAGTGGAAGGGGATCCCGTAGAACTCCGCCAGGCCTTCGAGGTCCCGGTGGTTGGACACGATGGCCGGCACCTCGATGGGGAGGGTGCCAGTGCGTTGCTGGAAGAGCAGATCGTTGAGGCAGTGTGCGTCCTTTGATCCCAGGATCAGGGTACGGACCTTCTGGCCCACGGGGTTGATCTGCCACTTCATACCGAATGCTTCGGCCACCGGGGCCAGCGCCGAACTCAGTTCAGCCTGGGTCGAGGACGTCGTGGCTTCCACTCGCATGAAGAAGTTTCCCGTGCTGGGGCTGCCGTATTGCTGGGAATCGGCGATGTTGCAGCCGGCCTCCAACAAAGCGCCTGCAACGGCGTGCACAATTCCGGGCCGGTCCGGGCAGGACAGGGTTACAACAAAAGACGTAGGCAGGGTGGAGTCAGTCACACGCAAAGCCTACCGTTGCGCACCTGTTGTACTGTTTAAGTCGTCGCGACTGGCGTTGGGTGGTGTACCACCAGGGAGCGGCATTGATGAAGACCACGGATCGTACGCCTGGGCCGAGGGTCACGTTTTACCGCCGCTGTGCCATGCCCCGTAATCAAAGGCATGGAAAAAACCCAGCCGGTAGCCTGACCTGTAGAAATACCCGTTGCCTATCCAGGAGATCTTCGTGACCACCACCACCATCACCTCCGCGACCATCAGCAACCAGCCGCTTTCCGAGCTCGACCCCGAGATCGCAGCAGTTCTGGAACAGGAACTCGGCCGCCAGCGCGGCACCCTGGAAATGATCGCTTCCGAGAACTTTGCGCCCCGCGCCGTCATGGAGGCCCAGGGCTCGGTCCTGACCAACAAGTACGCCGAAGGCTACCCGGGCCGCCGCTACTACGGCGGCTGCGAATACGTGGACATCGCCGAGCAACTGGCCATCGACCGCGTGAAGGCGCTCTTCGGCGCTGAGTACGCCAACGTCCAGCCGCACTCGGGTGCGCAGGCCAACGCCGCAGCCCTGTCCGCCATGATCACTCCTGGTGACAAGATCCTCGGCCTTTCCCTCGCCCACGGTGGCCACCTGACCCACGGCATGAAGCTCAACTTCTCCGGCAAGCTTTACAACGTAGCTGCCTACCAGGTTGAAGAAGACAACTTCCGCGTGGACATGGACAAGCTCCGCGAACAGGCCATTGCCGAGAAGCCGCAGGTCATCATCGCCGGCTGGTCCGCTTACCCGCGCCACCTCGACTTCGCAGCCTTCCGTTCCATCGCCGACGAGGTTGGCGCGCTCCTCTGGACGGACATGGCCCACTTTGCGGGTCTTGTCGCAGCAGGCCTGCACCCGAGCCCGGTGCCGCACTCCGACGTCGTTACCTCTACGGTGCACAAGACGCTGGCCGGCCCCCGTTCCGGCGTGATCCTCGCTAAGCAGGAATGGGCGAAGAAAATCAACTCCAACGTGTTCCCGGGCCAGCAGGGCGGCCCGCTCATGCACGTGATCGCCGCAAAGGCCGTTGCTTTCAAGATCGCTGCCGGCGAGGAGTTCAAGGAGCGCCAGGAGCGCGTCCTCGAAGGTGCCAAGATCATTGCCGATCGCCTCAACCAGGCCGATGTCGCCGAAGCAGGCGTTTCTGTGCTGACCGGCGGCACCGACGTCCACTTGGTCCTCGTGGACCTGCGCAACTCGCAGCTAGACGGCCAGCAGGCCGAAGACCTCCTGCACTCGGTGGGCATTACCGTCAACCGCAACGCCGTTCCGTTCGACCCCCGCCCGCCGATGGTCACCTCCGGCCTGCGCATCGGTACGCCGGCCCTGGCTACCCGCGGCTTCGGTGCCACCGAATTCACCGAAGTTGCCGAGATCATCGCTTCGGCGCTGAAGGCCGGCTCCGCTACTGACGTCGAAGCCTTGCAGGCCCGCGTCGACAAGCTCGCCGCCGACTTCCCGCTGTACCCGCAGCACGAGCAGTGGTGAACCCGTCCATGGCGCAGACCGCGAAGATCCTTGACGGCAAAGCCGCCGCCGCCGCCATCAAGTCTGAGCTGACTGAGCGTGTCGCTGCCCTGAAGGCCCGCGGCGTAACTCCGGGCATTGCCACTGTGCTCGTAGGTGCGGACCCTGCCTCGCAGCTTTACGTGTCCATGAAGCACAAGCAGTCTGTGGAGATCGGGATGAACTCGATCCAGCGTGAGCTTCCGGCGGATGCCACCCAGGCCGAGGTTGAGGCCCTCATCGACGAACTCAATGCGGACCCCGCCTGCCACGGTTACATCGTGCAGCTTCCGCTGCCCAAGCACCTGGACACCGACGCCATCCTTGAGCGGATCGACCCCGCCAAGGATGCCGACGGCCTGCACCCGACCAACCTGGGCCGGCTGGTGCTCAACGTCAACGGAGAGATCACCTCGCCGCTGCCGTGCACACCCCGCGGCGTCATCGAGCTCCTGGAGCGCAACGGCTATAGCCTCGCCGGCAAGCACGTTGTGGTTGTCGGCCGCGGCGTCACGATTGGCCGCTCGATCGGTCTGCTGCTCACCCGGCGGGCCGTGAACGCCACCGTGACGCTGACGCACACCGGCACCAAGAACCTCTCGGAGCTGCTGCGGCAGGCGGACGTGATTGTAGGCGCGGCGGGTGCCAAGCACATCGTCAAGCCTGCGGACGTGAAGCCGGGCGCGGCCGTGCTCGACGTCGGTGTCACCCGTGAAACCGACCCCGAGACGGGCAAGAGCAAGGTCCACGGCGACATCGATCCCGCCGTTGCCGATGTGGCGGGCTGGATATCGCCGAACCCCGGCGGAGTGGGTCCCATGACTGTGGCGCTGCTCATGACCAACGTGGTCGAAGCCGCGGAACGCCAATTGGCAGCCGGAAGCGTCTCCGGCGTCGCCTGATTGTGCTCCCCAGCGCCGTGTAGGGCGCCTACTCCCGCGGGAGTAGGCGCCCTACATCGTTAACCCGACGACGTCGGCGCCCTCCGCGGCTAGGCTCGGAGCATGCAGCGGCGTTTCCAGGGTCCGCCCACGAGTTTCATCGTGATCGCGGTGGCCCTGATCCAGGTCTTGGGGACTGTATTTTCGGCGAGCCATCAGGCTTCCCTGCGCCCCTTGGACCCGCTCGCCTTCATGCTGCTGTTGGCGGGCCCCGCGGCCTTGGCTTTCCGGACCCGCAGGCCCGCGGTCATGCTGCCGATCACCCTCGCGGCCACGTCCAGCTATTTACTCCTCGGTTACGCCTGGGGTCCGATTGTGCTGTCCCTGGCTTTCTCGATCGTCCTCACCGCCGCCGCAGGGCTGCGCTGGCAGGCCTGGCTTGGGGCGGGGATTTGCGCTGCAGCCGTCGTTCTGATGGCTGTCCTCGCAGGGGATGAGACAGGGCTGGTCCGGGCCTCTGCCGGTGTTGCCTGGGCGGCGATCCTTGTCCTGATCGGTGAAGGCTTCCGACGGCGGGGCGAGCGGATGGCCGAATACCGACAACGGCGGGAGGCCGCGAAACAGGCCGAACGGGACGAGTACCGTCTCACGCTCGCCCGCGATATCCACGATGTGGTGGCCCACTCCCTGTCGATGATCAACGTCCAGGCTTCCGTGGCGCTCCATCTGGGAACGAACGATCCCGAGAAGCTCCGCCCGGCGCTGGAAGCCATCAAGGCAGCGAGCAAGGAATCCCTGGCCGAAGTCCGTCAGCTCCTCGGTGTGCTGCGCGACGACGCCCCGCTGAGTCCCGCGGCGCCACCAAGCCTGGGGCGGATCCCGGAACTCGTGGACGACGCGAGGCGAGGCGGCCTGGAGGTGCGGTTCGAAAACTCGGTAGAGGCGGACCGGGCAGGCACAGCGCAGCAGGAAGCCGCCTACCGGATCGTCCAGGAAGCCCTGAGCAACGTCCGCAGGCACGCCGGCGCGGCGTCCGCCGTCGTACTTCTAGAATTGGCCGGGAATGCGCTCAGGGTGAGGATCGACGACGACGGCGGCGGCCTCCGGGGAGCTCCCGCCGGGAACGGGCTGAGGGGCATGCGGGAGCGCGTCGAGGCCCTTGGTGGCACGCTTGGCCTGACGCCGCTGGAGCCCGGGCTGCGCGTGGAAGCGAACCTCCCTCTGAACTCCAACAAGGGAGAACGCCAGCCATGATCCGTTTGCTGTTAGCCGACGACCAGAACCTTATCCGGGCGGGATTCCGGGCGCTCCTGGACGCTGAACCGGACATGGAAGTGGTAGCGGAAGCGGGTACCGGCCGGGATGCCGTCAGGCTGGCCGAGCGTGAGGCGCCCGACGTCGTGCTCATGGACATCCGCATGCCTGATGGCGACGGGCTCGCCGCAACGCGGCAAATCCTGGCCAACCCCCGCCTCGCGCGCACCCGCATCATCATCCTCACCACGTTTGAGCTGGACGAATACATCGCCGAGGCCGTGCGCGCGGGTGCTGCCGGCTTCCTCGTCAAGGACACCGAACCGGAGGAACTGATCCGCGCCGTGCGGGTAGTGCACGACGGCGACGCGCTCCTTTCGCCATCCGTGACACGCCGCATCATGGCCCAGCTCGCCCTGCACAGCAAAGCTGCGTCGAAGACAGTGCCCCTGGGCC
Organism: Arthrobacter sp. 2MCAF14; assembly: GCF_052115645.1. Classification (NCBI taxonomy): domain Bacteria; kingdom Bacillati; phylum Actinomycetota; class Actinomycetes; order Micrococcales; family Micrococcaceae; genus Arthrobacter; species Arthrobacter sp. 2MCAF14. Next base: position 15,056 of record NZ_JBFRHB010000003.1, read on the forward strand.
AAATCACCGAGCGCGAACGGGAAGTCCTGGCGCTGGTAGGCGAGGGCCTGAACAACGCAGAGATCGCCGAGCGGCTGTTCATCACCCCGCTGACAGCGAAGACGCACGTTTCACGGATCATGACCAAACTGCTGGTCCGGGACCGTGCGCAATTGGTGGTGCTGGCCTATGAATCCGGATTGGTCCGCCCGGGCTGGAGCAGCTAGCCCTGGCCCGTAGTCTCCCGGGGGAGTAGGCGGCAGGGCGCAAGTGACTCCCTGTGGCTGACGCCTTTCGATGGGCCAAAAACCAGACTGGAACCAGAGCCGAGATACGGCCTGTTGAGAGTTTGGACTGGACATGTTGACATCACTGAGTACCACCATCGGCGCCGCGGCCGCGCAGCTTCCCGCCGACGTCGTCCATGGACCGGGGGACGGATTCGTCTTCTGGCCGTTTTTCCTCCTGATCCCGCTGTTTTGGTTCCTGGTCATCGGTTGCTTCATCTTCTTCGGCCGCCGGATGTGGCGCCGGAACCACTACTGGGCAGCAACCCAGGGCGCCGAAAGCGTGCTGAGGGAGCGCTACGCACGCGGGGAAATCGACGAGACCGAGTACCGCCAGCGCTTGGAAGTGCTGCGTACGCATCCGACGAAGTGAGGAACCGGCGGATTCTGCTGGATCACTCGTCTGGATAAACCATCGGGCCTTGGAATCACGCGGTTCCAGGGCCTGAGGCGCGGAGTGATCAAGCAGAATGCCGCTCAGGGTCCAGAGGTTTAATCCAGAAAATTGCGGAATACCTCTTTCACGTATTCCTTGGCTCTACTAGTCTGCTGGGGTGCACAATGAAGCCACCCGCTCTTTCTCCACGTCAGCCAGCTTCCAGATGAACCCACCCGCAGTCATCACAGCCGAAAACCTCACCAAGAGCTACGGCGAGCTCACCGCCGTCGACGGTATCTCGTTCGAGGTTCCGGCGGGGGAGTCCTTCGGCCTGCTTGGCCCGAACGGCGCAGGCAAATCGACCACCATGAAAATGATCGGCGGAGTTTCCCAGCGTACGTCCGGGAAGCTCAGCATCATGGGCTTGGACCCGGAAACCCATGGGCCGGAAGTGCGTGCGCATCTCGGGGTGGTGCCGCAGCAGGACAACCTGGACGAGGAACTGAAGGTCCGCGAAAACCTGATTGTCTATGGCCGCTACTTCGGCTTGCCGCTGAGCTACTTGCGTCCCAAGGCCGACGAACTGCTTGAGTTCGCCCAACTGACAGACAAAGCCAAGTCCAGGGTCGATGCCCTCTCGGGCGGCATGAAACGGCGTCTCACGATTGCCCGCTCGCTCATCAACGAGCCCAAGATCCTGCTCCTGGACGAGCCCACTACGGGACTGGACCCGCAGGCCCGGCACATCCTCTGGGACAGGCTGTTCCGGCTCAAGGAACAAGGCGTCACGCTGATCCTCACTACCCACTACATGGACGAGGCCGAACAGCTTTGCGACCGGCTGATCGTGGTGGACAAAGGCCGGATCATGGCCGAAGGCTCGCCCGCCAGCCTGATCCGCGAATACTCCACACGCGAGGTGCTGGAACTCCGCTTCGGCTCTGAACGCAACGCCACCATCGGCGTCGAACTCGCGGGCATCGGCGAACGCGTCGAGACGCTTCCGGACCGGGTGCTCATCTACGCGAACGACGGCGAATCGGCCTTGGAGCAAGTCTCCGCGCGCCGGCTCCGTCCCCTCACTTCGCTCGTGCGGCGTTCTTCGCTGGAGGACGTCTTCCTCCGGCTGACCGGACGGAGCCTCGTTGACTAGCGCCCACTCGCCGGCCGTTTCCGCCAGCCGGGCGAAGCGCTGGGGATCCTTCTTCTACGCCGAGCAGGTGCTGAGAGTGATGCGCGGCTACGGCTGGTCCGTCTTCCTGTACAGCGTGGGGCAGCCCGTGGCGTACCTGTTCGCGATGGGCGTCGGGCTGGCGAGCCTGGTGGATGCGAACAGCGCGGCGGTGTTCGGTGGCGTGAATTATCTGACCTTCATTGCGCCGGCACTTTTGGTCTCATCCGCGGTCATGACGGCGTCGGGGGACTTTTCCTACCCGATCATGGACGGCTTCAAATGGCGCCGCGTGTTCTATGGCCCGCACGCCTCACCGCTGGTACCGCAGCAGATCGCCGCGGGCCACATCATGGCCAGTGCCTTGAAGTTCCTCGTGCAATCAGTGGTGTACTTCGCCATCGTGGCCATGTTCGGTGCCTCGCCGAGTCCGTGGGGCTGGGTGTCGGCGATAGTTGCCACGGTGGCCGGTTTGTCCTTCGGGCTGCCGCTCATGGCCTATGCCTCAAGCATCACCAAAGACTCCGGCCAGTTCGCGTTGGTGCAGCGATTCATCGTGGTGCCGCTGTTCCTGTTTTCGGGCACCTTCTTCCCGCTGGATTCGCTGCCTCTTGGGGTGCGCTGGATCGGCTGGATCTCCCCGGTGTGGCACGGAACGCAACTCGGCCGCGTCTTCACCTATGGACTCGAGGAAAATCCCTTGTTGACCCTGACCCACGTCGTGTTCCTTGTGGGCGCCGCCGCTGCAGGTTGGACGCTGACGCGGCGCCAGTTCGTCAGGAGGATGGGGGCATGAGCGTTCTTACCGGGGGCCACAGCGCCACTGACGCTGCCCGTGAGCGTACCTTCGGCCCGCTGTACTCCCGCAACGCGCTTGCTGTTGTATCCCGTGGCCTCATGGCAGCGAAAAGCAGCACCTGGTTGATCCTTGTATCCGGATTCTTCGAGCCGGTGCTGTACCTGATTTCCATGGGCGTGGGACTCGGGCCCATAGTGGGCACCGTGGCGGGACCGGGCGGCCAGGAAATCAGTTACGCGGCCTACATCGCTCCCGCGCTCCTGGCCGTGTCCGCCATGAACGGCGCCGTCTATGACTCCACCTGGAACGTCTTCTTCAAGATGAACTTCGCCAAGCTGTACCAGGGAATGCTCTACACCTCCCTTGGACCGTTGGACGTAGCCATCGGGGAGATCTTCCTGGCCCTGCTGCGCGGACTCCTGTACGCCACGGGGTTCACGGCCGTCATGGCAGTCATGGGACTGATCACCACGCCATGGGCCATCCTCGTCATCCCGGCCTCAGTACTGATCGCTTTTGGCTTTGCGAGTTTCGGCATGGGCATCACCAGCTTCATGAAGACTTTCCAACAGATGGACTGGATCAACTTCTTCATGCTGCCCATGTTCCTTTTCAGCGCCACCTTCTACCCGCTGAGCGTCTATCCGCAATACATCCAGTGGCTCATTCAAGCGATGCCGCTATGGCACGGCGTGGAACTCCTGCGGCAGATCAGCATCGGTTCCTTCAGCCCGGCCACGGCAGTCCATATCGCCTACTACCTCGTGATGATCGCCCTCGGCATCACGCTCACTACCGGAAGGTTGCGCAAGCTCTTCCTGAAATAGCCGGGCAGGCTGTTCGCCGGGGGTGGAAGCGAGCGGTTCGCCGCGCGGAGTTTGCGACAATGGGTGCATGCGATCCCTCGGCGACTCCCCGTCATCTGTTCCCTCGTCCGCTTCCGCCAAGAGCCCGTTCAAAGGCTTCCGCATCGGTGGACTGGGCATGACAGTGGTGCTCATCGCCTTCCTGGTGGCCGTGATCTTCGCCGCCAACCATAACGACGTCGTCGGTTGGATCGTCGCCGTTGTCTCCTTCGGCTGGCTCGCGCTCGCCGCCTTTGTGGTCTTCAGCATCCAGAAGGCTGCCAGGCGGGCCGGTGAAAAACTCACCGAAGCCCAGAACGCTTTCAACGCGGCAACCGGCCGCGCGCCGTCGTCGTCGAGCGCCAACCACGGTGGCACCCGGGTGGTCTCGGAACGGAACGAAGCGGATGAAATCCGGGACCTCAAATTGGACCACTCCTTCAAGATCGTCCAGGTGCAAGTACGCGTGGTGGAGGACGAACGAGCCAAGGGCGACGCCGCCGATCAGGACACCATCAACCGTGCCTTGGAGACCATCGCCATCACGTCGAGCAATGCCCGGGACATGATCAAGTCCTCCGGCGGCGGCGACGAGCCCGTCTCGGGCACCATCATCGACTAGAGTAGGCGGGGTGAGCTCGGCATTGAAGAAGGACTTCCTTCGCATCGCAACGGTCAACGTCAACGGCATTCGTGCCGCCTACAAGAAGGGCATGGCGGAGTGGCTGGAACCGCGCGACGTCGACATCCTGTGTCTGCAGGAAGTCCGCGCGCCCGATGAGGTGGTCCACCCGCTCATCGGCGAAGGCTGGTACATCCTGCACGCCGAAGCCGAGGCCAAGGGCCGCGCCGGCGTTGCGATTGCCTCCAGGCAGGAACCAGTTGCCACCCGCGTGGGTATCGGCGACGACTATTTCGCCACCACCGGACGCTGGGTCGAGGCAGACTACGTCGTGCGGGACGGCGGCGGCAAGGACACTACCCTGACGGTGGTCAGCGCCTACGTGCACTCCGGCGAAGCGGACACGCCCAAGCAGGTGGACAAGTACCGCTTCCTGGACGTCATGACCACGAGGCTTCCGGAGCTTGCCAAGCACAGTGAGCATGCCCTGGTGGTGGGCGACCTCAATGTGGGCCACACCGAGCTCGACATCAAGAATTGGAAGGGCAACACCAAGCGAGCCGGTTTCCTTCCTGAGGAGCGCGCGTACTTCGACCGCTTCTTCGGCGACGAGATCGGATGGAGGGATGTCCACAGGGGCCTGGCAGGAAATGTCGATGGCCCCTACACCTGGTGGTCCCAGCGCGGTAAGGCCTTTGACACTGACACAGGCTGGCGCATCGACTACCACATGGCCACTCCTGGACTCGCGGCAGCCGCTCTTTCGGCCGTCGTTGACCGGGCGCCGTCGTGGGACACCCGTTTCTCCGACCACGCACCGCTGGTAGTCGACTACCAGCTCTAGGCTTTCGAAAGTTTCCTCATGACCAGTTCCACCACGACTGAACCCGCTGCAGCCGCAGCCAAAGCAACATCCACCAAACTGGCCGCCGGGGCAAAGCACCGTGTGCTGTCCGGCATGCAGCCCTCTGCCGACTCCCTCCACTTGGGCAACTACCTTGGTGCCCTGGTCAACTGGGTCCGTATGCAGGACGAGTATGACGCCATCTTCTTCATCCCGGACCTGCATGCCATTACGGTGCCGCAGGATCCCGCCGAGCTGGCCCGCCGGACACGCGTCACCGCTGCGCAGTACATTGCCGGCGGCGTAGACGTGGACAAGTGCACGCTGTTCGTCCAGTCCCAGGTTCCTGAGCACGCCCAGCTGGCGTGGGTCCTGGGCTGCATCACCGGCTTCGGCGAAGCCTCGCGCATGATCCAGTTCAAGGACAAGTCGCTGCAACACGGCTCCGACCACGCGAGCGTCGGGCTCTTCACGTACCCGATCCTGCAGGCAGCCGACATCCTGCTGTACCAGCCGCACGGGGTGCCCGTGGGCGAAGACCAGCGGCAGCACATTGAACTCAGCCGCGACCTGGCCCAGCGCTTCAACAGCCGGTACGGTGAGACGTTCCAGGTGCCGCAGGCCTTCATACAGAAGGAAACGGCCAAGATCTACGATCTCCAGAACCCCACGGCGAAGATGTCCAAGTCCGCGGAGTCGCCGGCCGGGTTGATCAACCTTCTCGATGACCCAAAGGTCACGGCCAAACGCATCAAGTCGGCCGTCACGGACACCGAGACGGAAATCCGCTTCGATCGCGAAGCCAAGCCCGGGGTGTCCAACCTCCTGAGCATCTACTCGTCCATCAGCGGCCAGCCGGTGGAGAAGATCGTCGCGGACTACGAAGGCAAGATGTACGGCCACCTGAAGGTCGACCTCGCTGAACTCGTTGCGGCCCATCTCGGGCCAATCCGGGACCGCGCCAACGAGCTGCTGGCCGATCCGGCCGAGCTCGACCGGCTCCTCGCCCACGGGGCGGACAAGGCCCGCGAGATCGCCTCGGCCACGCTCGCCGACGTCTACGCCAAGGTGGGCTTCCTGCCTTACGGCGGAGCACAAGGAATCCGCTAAAACCATGTGCGCAGCTGGCAAGATCAGCGTCCAGGCCGGCTCCCTTTCAAGGGGAGCCGGCCAGGCCGCTGACGCCCGCCCGGCCACGGGCGCACACCAGTCTGCCAGCGCGTGCGGGGACAACATGTGCGTAGGGGTCATCCTGGGTTTCCCCCGTGAAGTCGCCCAGGAACTGCAGCAATGGCGTGCATCCTTCGGTGATCCCATGGCGGAAGTCATCCCGGCCCACATCACCCTCGTCACGACGACGCCTGCCCAGGACTGGGAAGCCACCCTCGAGCACGTTCGCGATGTCGCCCGGCGCCAGGCACCATTCAAGATCACGATTTCCGGCACGGGCTCCTTCCGTCCGGTATCCCCGGTGGTGTTCCTGAAGGTCGAAGACGGTTTCGAGGAGTGTGTGGGCCTGCACGAACAACTGCAGGCCGGCCCCCTCGAACGCGATCTTCCTTTCCCCTACCACCCGCACGTGACGGTAGCCCACGACGTCGCTCCTGAAAGCCTGGACGAAGCCGAAACGGTGCTCAAGAACTACAGCGCCACCTTCCCTGTGGTTAGCATGGGACTTTACGAGCACGACGACAACGGCATTTGGCAGCTACGGGAAGAGCTCGACTTTGGCGGCGACGCAGACCAAGCACGGAAAAGCACAGCACAACGACCGGCAGCAGGCGGAAAGGCCACCGCTGCCGACTGAAGGGGCGCAGCTGAAGCTGCAGCTCATTCACCGTCAGGTCGAATGGGGAAAGGCCCGGCGCTCAGGTAATATGGGCGCCACGATTCCGGCGTTCATCAACTTGGCCCTCGCCCGGCTGAGCAACTTCCGGCCGATGCGTGCCTTCAATCTCTACAACCTGCGCCATGGTCCACTGTTGAGCGCCGGCATTGGCTTCACCATGTTCTTCTCCATCACAGGCCTGCTGGCCACGGGATTCGCGGTGACCGGCTTGGTCCTCAATGGGCAGCCCCAACTGGTTGATTCAATCGTCTTGAGCGTCTCCACGGCGGCCCCGGGACTCCTGAAAACCAGCGGAGGCAACGGCCTGGTGGATCCGCATGATCTCCTGAACCCCACAGGCCTTGGCTGGACGGCCGTCATAGCCGCCGTCGTCACGGTCTTTACCGCGCTAGGCTGGATCGCCGGGATCCGGGAGGGACTTCGCGGAGTCTCCGGGCTGGAGTCCGTGCAAGAGAACCCCCTGCTGATGAAGGCCCGCGACGCCGGGACCCTCCTGCTGCTCGGCGCAGCCTTGGTGGTCAGCGCCGGTGTTTCGCTCGTGTTCGGGACAGCGGCCGGATGGATCATCGAACGGCTCGGGTTGGCCGACGCCGTTGCCGGCCCCGTCACGTGGCTCGTTCGCACGGCAGTTCCACTTGTCCTCAACTGGGCGACGGCGGTGATCATGTTCCGCTTCGCAGGCCGCTTGAAACTTCGCCGCCAAGCGTTCGTGGAAGGAACAGTGCTGGCCGGCATCGGGACCACCATCCTCCAGATCTTCAGCACGGAATTGCTGGCGAACGCCGGACGGAACCCCATCCTGGCCTCATTCGCCATCATCATCGGGCTTCTCATCTGGTTCAACCTGGTCAGCCAGGTCTACTTGGTCTCCGGGGCGTGGGCGGCCGTCAGGGAAGCGGATACCGGCGCTCATGAGCACCCCAAGCCGGCCCTCGGATCACGGCACCCTTCGCCCCACACGTTCCACGCAAAAGGCTCCTGACGGCATCCAGAGCCGCAACTAGCTCGAAGTTGTTGTCGTTTTGAGCGCTCATAACGACAACAATTGCTAGTTAGTTGGGCTGGGTCTCGCGCTAGTCGCCGAGGTACTGCCCGGCCCAGGCCGAGATGATCCCCGCGACCCGGGCGGCTTGTCCCTTGCCCGTCAACAGGTGGTCACTGCCTTCGAGCGAAATGAAGCTCCGCGGGTGCCGTGCCGTTTGGAAGATCTCGCTGGCATTGTCGATGCCCACGGTGTTGTCTGTGGGGGAGTGCAGCACCATGAGTGGTCTGTGCAGGGTGCGGATGCAGTCCCTGAGGTCGGCCTTCTCCACGTCCTCAACAAAGTGGCGGCGAACCTCCATGCGCCTGCCGCCCAAATTGACCTCTGCGCTGCCTTCGCTGAGAATCGTGCTGACTTCGGCGTCGAACATGTGCTCCACATGCCTGGGCTGGAATGGGGCGCCGACAGTCGCAACGGCCCGCACCTCGGGGAGGCTGAGGGCGGCGGCCAACACAGCGGCCCCGCCGAAGGAGTGGCCAACGAGCAGGGAGATTTCCTTACCATCGGCACGCATGAACCCGGCGGCGCGGATGGTGTCCGCCACTTTCACGCTGAACGATCCTGCGGACCAATCGCCAGCGGAGTCGCCGAGTCCAAGGTTGTCGAAGCGAAGCATGCCGACGCCGAGATCCGCCAAGCCCTTGCAGATACGCGAGGCTGACGGGCTGTCCTTGCCGAGGGTCAAACCATGGGAGAACACACCCCAGCCCCGGACCGTGCCCTCAGGCACGTCCACGATCCCTGCCAGGAGATCTCCGGTACTGCCTTCGAAACTGATCTTCGTGGACTTGGACACCCTGTCCGCCTTTCGTTTTGCGAGCGAGTCTTAAACAACGACGACGGCGGACCCCGCCAAGGGGACGCCGTCGTCGTCGTATTCTAAATTTTGGACTAGATCTTTCGTGCCAGGATGGCCTGCTTGACCTCGGCGATTGCCTGGGTCACCTGGATGCCACGCGGGCAAGCCTCCGAGCAGTTGAAGGTGGTGCGGCAGCGCCACACGCCTTCCTTGTCGTTGAGGATCTCCAAGCGCATGTCACCGGCATCGTCTCGGGAATCGAAGATGAAGCGGTGCGCGTTCACGATGGCGGCCGGGCCGAAGTACTGGCCGTCCGTCCAGAACACGGGGCAGGACGACGTGCAGGCAGCGCACAGGATGCACTTGGTGGTGTCGTCGAACCGTTCACGGTCCTCGACCGACTGCAGGCGTTCCTTGGTGGGCTCGTGGCCCTTGTTGATCAGGAACGGCATGACCTCGCGGAAGGACTGGAAGAACGGCTCCATGTCCACGATCAGGTCCTTCTCCACCGGGAGGCCCTTGATCGGTTCAACGGTGATGGGCTTGGAGGTGTCCAGGTCCTTCAGCAGGGTCTTGCACGCGAGGCGGTTACGGCCGTTGATGCGCATGGCGTCGGATCCACAGACTCCGTGTGCACAGGAACGGCGGAAGGACAGCGAGCCATCGATCTCCCACTTGATCTTGTGCAGGGCGTCCAGCACGCGGTCGGTGCCGTACATCGTCAGCTGGTGGTCTTCCCATACGGGCTCTTCCGAGACCTCGGGGTTGTAGCGTCGCACTCGCAGCGTGATGTTGAAAGTGGGGATTTCCCCGCCTCCACCAATGTGCGCGGGCAGCTCGATCTTGGATGCTGGCTCAGCAAGTTCAGCAGACATCTTAGTACTTCCTCACCATCGGCTCGTAGCGCGTAAAGACAACAGGCTTGGTGCCGAGTCGGATGCCCGCGATTGCTTCCGCAGATCCGTCCGCCGGGGCGTGCTCATCCTTATACGCCATGGAGTGCTTCATGAATTTCTCGTCGTCGCGCTCCGGGAAGTCCTCCCGGAAGTGGCCTCCACGGGACTCCTCGCGGTGCAGGGCAGCAACTGTCATGACTTTGGCCAGTTCCAGCAGGAAGCCCAGTTCCACCGCTTCGAGCAAGTCAAGGTTGAAGCGCTTTCCCTTGTCCTGGACGCTGATGCGCTGGTAGCGCCCTTCGAGGGACGCGATATCCGTGAGCACCTGGTTCAGGGTGTCCGCAGTACGGAACACCTGCATGTTGGCATCCATGGTGTCCTGCAGTTCCTTGCGGATCGCGGCAACCCTTTCGCCGCCATCGGAAGTGCGGACGTGGTTCAGCAGATCCAGCGTGTACGCCTCCGGGTCTTCCGGGAGCTCCACGAAGTCAGCAGTCTTGGCGTATTCGGCTGCTGCAATGCCGGCACGCTTGCCGAAGACGTTGATGTCGAGAAGCGAGTTGGTACCCAAGCGGTTGGAGCCGTGGACCGAGACACAAGCAACCTCGCCGGCTGCGTACAGGCCCGGCACGATGGTGTCGTTGTCCTGCAGGACCTCGGTGGTGATGTTGGTGGGAATGCCGCCCATGGCGTAGTGCGCCGTCGGGAACACCGGAACCGGTTCCGTGTACGGCTCGACACCGAGGTAAGTGCGCGCGAATTCGGTGATGTCCGGAAGCTTCGCGTCGATGTGGGCCGGCTCAAGGTGGGTCAGGTCCAAGAGGACGTAGTCCTTGTTCGGGCCGCAGCCGCGTCCTTCACGGACTTCGTTTGCCATGGAACGGGCCACGATGTCGCGGGGAGCGAGGTCCTTGATGGTGGGGGCGTAGCGTTCCATGAAACGCTCACCCTCGGAGTTGCGAAGGATCGCGCCTTCGCCGCGGGCAGCTTCCGAGAGGAGGATGCCCAAGCCGGCGAGACCGGTCGGGTGGAACTGGAAGAATTCCATGTCCTCCAGCGGGATTCCGCGGCGGAAGGCGATGCCCATGCCGTCACCGGTCAGGGTGTGGGCGTTGGAGGTGGTCTTGAAGACCTTGCCCGCGCCGCCGGAGGCGAACACCACGGACTTGGCCTGGAAAACGTGCAACTCGCCGGAGGCGAGGTCGTAGGACACGACGCCGGCTACGCGCTTCTGCTTGTACGGCGTTCCGTCTTCGCGGACGGCGTCTTCCTCGACGGTCAGCAGGTCCAGGACGTAGTACTCGTTGTAGAACTCGACGTTGTGCTTCACGCAGTTTTGGTACAGCGTCTGCAGGATCATGTGGCCAGTGCGGTCTGCTGCATAGCAGGCGCGGCGGACCGGAGCCTTGCCGTGGTCACGGGTGTGGCCACCGAAACGGCGCTGGTCAATGCGGCCTTCGGGCGTGCGGTTGAACGGCAAGCCCATCTTCTCCAGGTCCAGCACGGCGTCGATGGCTTCCTTCGCCATGACCTCGGCTGCGTCCTGGTCAACCAGGTAGTCGCCACCCTTGATGGTGTCGAACGTGTGCCACTCCCAGTTGTCCTCTTCGACGTTGGCCAGGGCTGCACACATGCCGCCCTGGGCTGCGCCAGTGTGGGAACGGGTGGGGTAGAGCTTGGTCAGTACTGCAGTGCGTGCGCGCTGACCGGATTCGATCGCGGCGCGCATGCCGGCGCCGCCGGCACCGACAATAACGACGTCGTACTTATGGACCTGCATACCAGATGCTCTTTCTCTCTAAGTCAGATGGTCGGCGGAGCCTGCTCCGCGTGTTGTGCACAGCCGGACTAGCCGGTGGTGCAGCGGAGCCGCTACGGCGCCGGGCAGAACCCGCCCGGCAGCTGAACGCCGTTGGCGACGGGGCACGGGTTGAACGTGAAGATCACCAGCGTGCCAAGAACGACGATGACGACGGTAGCCGCGTAAAGGACCACCTTGAGCCAGAGGCGGGTGGCGTCCTTCTCGGCGTAGTCGTTGATGATGGTGCGGACGCCGTTGGTGCCGTGCAGCATGGCGAGCCACAGCATGGCCAGGTCCCAAAACTGCCAGAACGGGTCGGCCCACTTGCCGGCCACGAATCCGAAGTCGATGCCGTGGATGCCCTCGCCCACCATGAGGTTCACAAAGAGGTGGCCGAAGATCAGGACCACGAGCACGACGCCGGAGAGCCGCATGAACAACCACGCGAACATCTCGAAGTTCCCCTTGGAACCGCTGCCGCGACGGTACTGCGGCGCGATCTTCCCGCTGCCGATTTTTCCACTGCGTGGGGTCTGAATGTCAGTACTCATGGCTTAGTGGCCTCCCAGTGCGAGGGACAGGTGGCGGATGGCGAAGGCCCCGAAAACGACCAGCCACAGTACCAGGACGGTCCACAGCATCTGGCGCTGGTACTTTGCGCCCTTCTTCCAGAAGTCAATGGCGATGACGCGCAGGCCATTGAAGGCGTGGAAAACGATCGCTGCGACGAGGCCCGTCTCGCCCAGGGCCATGAGGGGGTTCTTGTAGGCGCCGATGACGGCGGTGTAGGCCTCCGGGGACACACGCACCAATGAGGTGTCCAGCACATGGACCAACAAGAAGAAAAAGATCACAACACCGGTAATACGGTGTCCAACCCAGGACCACATGCCTTCACGGCCGCGGTACAAGGTGCCAGCTGGTTTTGTCGGCACTGAATAAACCTTCCTGCAACACAGCGGCGCTTGCACGGGATCCATGCGGGGGGAACGCCAGCCGCGAGAGCACTCGTAGCTCAGCCTAAATCTAGGCTTCGCTCACAGCTTATTCAATTTAGGCACCCCTTCTTGTAACGAGAGTGCGGGTGTTCGCCTGAATTCCGGTCTTTTCGCCGCGGGGGTGAGACGAAGACCACAAAGTGGGACTTGCGCGGGTGTCGGATAAGGTGTTGCGGTGAGTATAGAAAACGCTGCAAGCCCCGAATCGCCATTGCGTCACTTCCATGCGGTTATTCCGGCCGGCGGAGTGGGCACGCGCCTGTGGCCGCTTTCGCGCGCAGCTGCGCCCAAATTCCTGCATGACCTCACGGGTTCGGGAAGCACCCTTCTACGGGCTACCTACGACCGCCTCGAACCATTGGCCGGCAACCGCGTGTTGGTGGTCACGGGTGTGGCGCACCGGGTTGCTGTCTGCCGCCAGCTTCCCGAAGTGGGCGACGACGAACTGGTCCTCGAAAGCGAACCGAAGGACTCGGGCGCCGCGATCGGCCTCGCCGCCGCCATCCTCTACCGTCGCGACCCGGACACCATCATGGGTTCCTTCGCAGCCGACCATGTCATCAGCCCGGACAACCTCTTCCAGGAAACTGTCCGCGAGGCAATCCGCACGGCTGCCGCCGGAAAGATCGTCACTATCGGCATCAAGCCCACGCACCCCTCGACCGGGTTCGGTTACATCCGCACCGGGGACTTGCTCAACATCGATGACGCACCGAACGCGCATGCCGTGGTCGAATTCGTCGAGAAGCCGAGCGAGGACATTGCCAAGAAGTACCTCGAGACGGGCGACTACGTCTGGAATGCCGGCATGTTCGTCGCCCCCGTCGCGCTCATGCTCAAGCACCTGGAGGCAAACCAGCCGGTCCTGTTCGCCGGGCTGGAGGAAATTGCCGAGGCCTGGGACACGCCGGAACGCGACGAAGTGACTGCCCGGGTGTGGCCCACGCTGCCGAAGATTGCCATTGACTATGCCGTGGCTGAACCAGCCGCAGCGGCGGGGGATGTCGCCGTCGTGCCCGGTACCTTCCGCTGGGACGACGTCGGAGACTTCGCCGCGATCGGTCGACTCAACAATGCCGGCGACGTCGATGAGGTGACCGTCCTGGGCGAAGGCGCCCGTGTCTTCACCGAGAACGCCAGCGGCGTGGTTGTCTCCGACACTAAGCGCGTGATCGCCCTTATCGGGATCAAGGACGTCGTGATCGTTGATACGCCGGACGCCTTGCTTGTCACCACGAAGGAACACGCCCAGCGGGTCAAGGGTGCGGTGGACGCACTCAAGGCCAGCGGGGACACCGACGTTCTCTAGCGCCCCCTTTCGGCACTGTCCGTAACCAAGAGACCCCTTTCGCTATTCGGAGGGCGCGGATGGCTAGAGTTGTGAGGTGCGCAATTTCACTACCGAAACCGAGCCGACCCCTGTGGTGAAGCCATGGCTTGACGATCTCTTGCCGGAACTCCTTGAATTCCGGAGGGATCTGCATGCGCACCCCGAACTTTCCTTCAAGGAATTTCGCACCACGGACAAGTTGGTTGAAAGGCTCGAAGCGGCGGGGCTTGAACCCCGCCGGCTGGAAGGGTCGGGGCTGACGGTCGACGTCGGCGAGGGGCCTATCGCGACGGCCCTCCGCGGCGACATCGACGCCCTCCCCATCATCGAAGAGACCGGGCTTCCGTTCGCATCGAAGAACCACGGTGTCACCCACGCGTGCGGGCATGACGTCCACACCACGAGCATGCTTGGCATTGCCTTGGTGCTGCACGCCATGCACCAGGAATCCCCCTTGGGCGGCACGGTGCGCATCATCTTCCAGCCGGCAGAGGAAACCATGCCCGGCGGTGCCCTGTCCTGCATCGAGCAGGGCGTGCTCCAGGGTGTCCCGCGGATTCTTGCGCTGCACTGTGATCCGCGGATCAACGTCGGCAAGATCGGCACGCGCATCGGTGCCATCACCTCGGCGTCTGACACCATCAAAATCGAACTGACCGGACGTGGCGGCCATACTTCGCGTCCGCATTTGACCGAAGACCTGGTCTTCGCGCTAGCCCAAATCGCCGTCAACGTCCCGGCCGTTCTGTCCCGTCGCGTGGATGTGCGCAGCGGCGTTTCGGTGGTGTGGGGGCAGATCGCGGCAGGTTCGGCACCCAACGCCATCCCCGCCAATGGCTATATGGCCGGCACCATGCGTTGCCTCGACAGGGACGCTTGGCATAGTGCGGGGGAGTTGCTCGACGACGTCGTCCAGCAAGTTGCCGCGCCGTACGGGGTGGACGTGCACCTTGAGCACACCCGCGGTGTCCCTCCCGTCGTCAACTCGGAACACGAGACTGCCCTCATCGAGGCCGCGGCCCGTGCGGAACTCGGCGAGCACGCCGTCGTCCTGACGCCCCAGTCCATGGGAGGCGAAGACTTTGCCTGGTTCCTCGCCGACCTGCCGGGCGCCATGATGCGGCTAGGAACGCACACCCCCGGCGGTGAGGAATACGATCTCCACCGCGGTGACTTCATTGTGGACGAGCGTGCCCTCGGCTTCGCGATCCAGGTCCTGGCCGCCGCCGCGCTGCGAACCATCCGGGATCTCTAAGCCTCCGACGCTCGCTCACTTATGCCGGGTTCTGGCCGGACGCTCGCTCACTAATACGGGGTTCTGGCCGGACGCTCGCTCACTTATGCCGGGTTCTGGCCGGGCGCTCGCTCACCTATGCCGGGTTCTGGCCGGGGATCCTCTTGCAGATCATCATCTGCAAGAGGATCCCGTCGTTTCGGCTTGTTTGTGAGCGGGCGTCGTTGGGGGTGGGCTTGTTTTGAGCGGGCGTTGCCCGGGGTGGGCTTGTTTGTGAGCGGGCGTTGCCCGGGGTGGGCTTGTTTGTGAGCGGGCGTTGCCCGGGGTGGGCTTGTTTGTGAGCGGGCGTCGTTGGGGGTGGGGTTGTTTGTGAGCGGGCGTTGTCGGAGGCATTTTAGTTGTGCACAATTGAATTGTGGGCTATCGTTATTCCATGAGTGAAGCCCCCCGCCTCGACCGCCAGGTCTGTTTCGCGCTGTATTCCGCATCGAAGGCCGCCACTGCGGTCTACCGGCCGGTGCTGGACGAGCTCGGACTGACATATCCGCAGTACCTCGTGATGTTGGTGCTCTGGGAAAACGAGCCTCGGAGCGTCCGGGAACTGGGTACCGAGCTGGGACTCGACTCAGGCACCCTGTCACCGCTGCTCAAGAGGCTTGAAGCCTTGGGCCTCGTGGAGCGCCGGCGTTCAGCCGAGGACGAGCGACGCGTCGAGATCCACCTGAGCGACGCCGGGCGGGCCCTCAGTGCCAGGGCGGGGGCTGTACCGCAACGCCTCGCCGACGCCGCGGGCCTGAGCGCCGCGGAGCTTGCGCAGCTTCACGACACCCTGGGCCGGCTCACCGCCGCCCTCCATTCAGCCATCTGATCGTCCATCTCAAAACGTCCATCCAACACGTCCATCCCATCCAAGGAAAAGGAACCACAGTGAAGACTTTGTACATAGCCGAGGCACTTGCCTCCGGTGAAGGCCGCGAAGGCAGCGCCCGCACGAACGACGGCAAGCTGGACGTCACTCTCGCCAGCCCGGTGGAACTGGGCGGAAACGGCCAGGGCACCAACCCCGAGCAGCTCTTCGCCGCCGGTTACGCGGCATGCTTCCACTCGGCACTCAGGCTGGTAGGGCGCAAGGCCCGGGTGGATCTGACTGATTCCGCCGTCGCCGCCAAGATCCATTTCGGTGCCTTGGAGGGCAGCGAGGGATACGGCCTCGCCGCGGAGCTTGAGATCGCGCTGCCTGCCCTCGACAGGGAAACCGCCGAGCAACTCGTGGCCAAAGCCCATCAGATCTGCCCCTACTCCAACGCGACCCGCGGGAACATCGCCGTCGACATCAAGCTTGTGGAGGTGGCAGCATGAGCTCCGCACTTCCCAAGAGCACCCGCGAAATCCAGCTGGCATCCCGCCCGCAAGGACGCCCTGTCCAGGAGAACTTCCGGCTGGCCGAGACCGATCTGCCGGAGCTGGAGGACGGCCAGATCCTGGTCCGCAACGAGTTCATGTCGGTCGATCCCTACATGCGCGGCCGCATGAATGACACCAAGTCCTATTCGGCACCTTTCGGACTCGACGCTGCGCTCGACGGCGGTGCGGTGGGTGAGGTGATCGCGTCCCGTTCCGAGGCACTCAAGGCGGGTGACGTCGTCGTGCACCAGCTCGGCTGGCGCGAATACTCGGTGGTGGATGCTGCAAGCGCGACGCCGGTTCCGGCCGGCCTGGCGCCGACGTCGGCGTTCCTCGGAGCACTTGGCATGACGGGCCTGACGGCATATGCCGGGCTGCTCAAGGTGGCCGAGTTCAAAGCCGGGGACGTCGTCTTCGTTTCCGGTGCCGCAGGCGCAGTGGGTTCGATCGTCGGTCAGGTCGCCAAGGCCATGGGCGCTTCCAAGGTGATCGGCAGCGCGGGTTCCCCGGAGAAGGTGGCTCGCTTGCTGGAACTCGGCTTCGACGCGGCGTTCGACTACCACGACGGTCCCGTCGTGAAGCAACTTCGTGAGGCTGCGGGGGAGCGTGGCATCGATGTCTACTTCGACAACGTGGGCGGCGAGCACCTCGAGGCTGCCCTCGCCGTCCTCACTGTGGGTGGCCGCGTGGCAATGTGCGGCGCCATTTCGCAGTACAACTCCACAGAGCCGGCATCGGGCCCGCGGAACCTGGCCGTGGCCATCGGAAAGCAACTGACCCTGCGCGGCTTCCTCGTGGGCGGCCAGCGACAGCACGCCGGCGAGTTCGCGCAGAAGATGGCCGGATGGCTGGCCGATGGAACGGTCCGCTACGACGAGACGATCGTTGATGGACTGGAAAACGCGCCGAAGGCTTTCATCGACCTCCTGGATGGAGCCAACACCGGCAAGATGCTGGTCCGCCTGCCCTGAGTCTAGTTCCGCAGCGGCGCGAACTGGCGGCAGATGCCCGTAAAAAGCGATTTCGGGGTCATCTGCTGCCAGTTCGCGCCCGCGGGAGATCGCATCCTAGGACCGTTCGCTGGGAGTTCCACTACTGCTTGGTAACAAAAGCTCAACAATCTTCGGGTTGTTGGGCTTTTGTGTTACCCGGGTGTGTTCAATCCCACTAAAGTTGTGCCATCAGTGCGCCCCTGGCGCAGTGCTGCGAAGCATCAGTGAAAACAGAATTTCAGACTCGAGTTTTCGAAACGGACACTCATTGACCAACTGTCGTAGCATCAATCACTTTCTTCCTGGAGGAAAATTGAAGCAATCACTGCGTGCCACATTAAAGCGCGGTTCATTTGCAGGCGTCGCAACTGCGGGGGCCGCTGCACTTTTGCTGGCAGGCTGCGGTAGCGCACCGTCTGCTTCGAGCTCGGGCAGCGCCACCAAGTCGGACTACACCGCATGCATGGTGTCCGACTCCGGCGGCTTCGATGACAAGTCGTTCAACCAGTCAGGCTACGAGGGCCTTCAGGCCGCAGCCAAGGACCTGAGCATCCAGGAGAAGCACGTCCAGTCCAAGGCCGACACGGACTACGACCCCAACCTTCGTTCCATGGTCCAGCAAGGCTGCAAGCTGACAGTTACGGTCGGCTTCCTGCTTGGCGACGCCACGAAGAACATCGCGACGGCGAACCCCAACAGCCACTTCGCCATCATCGACTACTCGGACCCCACCTTCCCGAAGAACGTCAAGCCGATTGTCTATAACACTGCCCAGGCCGCGTTCCTGGCCGGGTACCTCGCGGCCGGCACTTCCAAAACGGGCAAGGTTGCGACCTTCGGTGGCCTCAACATCCCCACCGTGAGCATCTTCATGGACGGCTTCTCTGACGGCGTGAAGTACTACAACCAGAAGAAGGGCAAGTCCGTCCAGCTGCTTGGCTGGGACAAGGACAAGCAGGACGGAACGTTCGTCGGCGACTTCAAGCAGGTCGACAAGGGCAAGGTCCTCACCCAGGGATTCCTGGACCAAGGGGCCGACGTCGTCCTTCCCGTCGCTGGACCGGTTGGAGCGGGCGCCGGAAGTGCGATCCTTGACGCCAAGGCAAAGGGCACGGACGCAAAGCTGATCTGGGTCGACTCGGATGGCTACCTGACCGCACCCGCGTACAAGTCGGTCATCCTGACTTCGGTCCAGAAGACCATGGCGACCGCCGTCGAAACGGTCATCAAGGCCGACAAGGACGGCAAGTTCGACCCCAGCCCGTACGTCGGCACGCTCGACAACGGGGGCGTGGCCCTTGCCCCGTTCCACGATCTCGACTCCGCTGTTCCGGCAGACATGAAGAGCGATCTTGACCAGTTGAAGAAGGACATCATCTCCGGCGCAGTCAAGGTCGAATCGAAGTCCAGCCCCAAGTAAAAATCCGGGCTAAACCGCATCGCGCTGCCCTTCAGCCGAGTTTTGGCAGAAGGGCAGCGCGTTCTGCGTTGCCTTCAATTTGCTCTTCGACACTCCTTGGCCGAGCACTATGCTGGGACCACGGTGATGACGAGGAGCCATCCTTTATAGATGGGTTGGAGTTTTGAAACTCGAACTGAAAGGGATCACGAAGCGCTTCGGATCCCTCGTAGCCAATGACCACATCGATCTCGTGGTTGAACCCGGCCAAGTCCATTGCCTGTTGGGCGAAAACGGTGCCGGAAAATCCACCCTGATGAATGTCCTTTACGGACTCTACGATCCCAGCGAGGGCGAAATCCTGGTCGACGGCAAGCCGGTCGTCTTCAAGGGTCCCGGCGATGCCATGGCGGCAGGGATCGGCATGGTCCACCAACACTTCATGCTGATTCCGGTATTCACCGTCGCCGAAAATGTCGCCTTGGGAAACGAAGCCACGAAGGCTGCCGGTTTCCTGAACCTGGATGAAACCCGCCGCAGGATCTCCGAGATTTCCAAGCAATACGGATTCCACGTCGACCCCGATGCCCTCGTGGAAGACCTGCCCGTGGGCGTGCAGCAACGGGTCGAGATCATCAAGGCACTCGTTCGCGACGCGGAAGTCCTGATTCTCGATGAACCGACCGCGGTTCTCACTCCGCAGGAAACCGATGAGCTCCTGGACATCATCCGGCAGCTCAAAGCCGCCGGAAAGTCAATTGTCTTCATTTCGCACAAATTGCGCGAGGTCAAGGAAATTTCGGACATCATCACGGTGATCCGGCGGGGCAAAGTAGTCGGCTCGGCCGATCCCTCGGCGTCCCCGACGGAACTCGCCTCGGCGATGGTAGGCCGGGCGGTCAGCCTGACCCTGGAAAAGAAGCCCGCCCAGCCGGGTGAGGCGACCTTCAAGGTCCGGGACCTGACCGTTGTGGACCACAATGGCCAGCACGTCGTGGACGGGCTGAGCTTCGACATCGCCAAGGGTGAAGTGCTTGCCATCGCCGGTGTCCAAGGCAACGGCCAGACGGAGCTCACGGAAGCCATCCTCGGCGTCCAGCAGCACGTCACCGGGTCCATCGTCCTCGATGACGTCGAACTGCTCGGCAAGAGCGTCAAGCAGGTCCTGTCCGCCGGCGTCGGGTTCGTCCCTGAGGACCGCAAGATCGACGGCCTGGTGGGAACGTTCTCCATTTCCGAGAACATGATCCTGGACCTTTACGACAAGGCGCCTTTCGCCCAAGGCATCGGCATGAAACCGGCCTTGATTGCTTCGCACGCGGAGAAGAAGGTCGAGGAGTTCGATGTGCGGACGCCGTCGATCGATGTCGCTGTGGGTACGCTCTCCGGAGGCAACCAGCAAAAGGTGGTCCTGGCCCGGGAGCTGTCCAGGCCATTGAGGCTCTTCATCGCATCGCAGCCCACCCGAGGGCTCGATGTCGGCTCCATCGAATTCGTACACAAGAGGGTCATTGCGGAACGGGACAACGGAACTCCGGTGATGATCGTGTCCACGGAACTCGATGAAGTCCTTGAGCTCGCTGACAGGATCGCCGTTCTCTACCGGGGAAAGCTGGTCGGGATCGTTCCCGCTGGTACGTCCCGCGATGTGCTGGGCTTGATGATGGCCGGCGTTCCGGAACATGAGGCAGAACTGACTGCGCACAAGACCCTCGAGGGAGGAACCCATGTCTGAGTCCAATACCCCTCGGCAGGAAAACGAGGTCGAGCCGGAGCGCCCGGAAACATTGGACGACGAGGTCGTCCTGGATGTCGCGCTGGACACGGCGGACGGTGCAATGGCCCCATCTGTAATACCGGCTGCCAGCCAAGGCGGACAGATCCCGCACGCCGCCGGTGGTTCAGTCTTCCGGCAGATCGTGACCGGAAACGCCATGGTCTCGGTGTTGTCCGTGCTGCTCGCCATTGTGCTCGGCGGCATCCTGATGGCCGTGACGAACCCCAAAGTTGCCGAAACGGCAGGCTATTTCTTCGCGCAGCCGGGGGACATGCTCACCGAGGTCTTCAGGCCCTACGTGGCGTTGGTCCAGGGCGCGATATTCAACTGGGCCGGGGCCGACGCCGCAGCCCAGCTGTACCCGATCACTGAAACCCTGACGGTGTCCACGCCCCTGATCCTGGCAGGACTCGGCGTGGCCTTGGCCTTCCGCGCGGCCCTGTTCAACATCGGTGCGCAAGGGCAGATCATTTTCGGCGCCCTGTTCGGCGCCTACGTGGGCTTCACCTGGCACTTGCCTTTCCTGGTTCACCTGCTGCTTGTCATCGTTGCCGGATTTGTCGGCGGCGCGGTGTGGGGCGGCGTCGTCGGCCTCCTCAAGGCCCGGACCGGTGCGCATGAGGTCATCGTGACCATCATGCTGAACTACATCGCGAACTTCCTGCTCCTGTTCCTCCTGACCACTCCGGCTTTCCAGCGCAAGGGCTCGACCAACCCGATCTCGCCCTTCCTGGACCAGTCGGCACTGTTCCCGGAGTTGCTCGGCCCCCAGTTCAGGCTCCACGCGGGCTTCCTCCTTGCAGTGCTGGCAACGGTCTTCGTCTGGTGGCTCCTGAAGCGCTCCACGCTCGGCTTTGAATTCCGGGCCGTGGGCGCCAACCAGAGCGCGGCACGCACCGCCGGAATCAACGTTCCCCGCGCCGTGATACTCGTGATGGCGATTGCGGGTGCGCTTGCAGGCCTGGCCGGCATTGCGCAGGTATCCGGAACGGAGAAATACCTCTCCGGAGGCGTCGCGGCTTCCATCGGCTTCGATGCCATCACCGTGGCGCTGCTTGGCCGTTCGACGCCGTGGGGAACCTTCTTCGCCGGGCTCCTGTTCGGCGCCTTCCGTGCGGGAGGTGTCGCGATGCAGGCTGAAACCCAGACCCCCATCGACATCGTCTTGGTCATCCAGTCGTTGATCGTCCTGTTCATTGCGGCACCGCCGCTGGTGCGAGCGATCTTCGGGCTGAACCCGCGGAAAAAGAAGAAGGCCACTGGCGGCCCCGGCTCCGGAACCATCCCCTCCGGAAAAATCGAGAGCGGAGCTGCAACAGCATGAGCACCACAACAACTCAGCCTGGCGGTGGCACGCCCGCCGGAAACGCCCCGGCGAGCCCCGGAAAGACGGGTGCCACCGAGCTGGTGAGCTGGAAGGCCGGTATTGGACTATCCCTGCTCGCAATCCTGGGAACCATGCTGTTCGGCTTCATGTCCAATTCGAAGTCGGCAGGCTTCGGCATTGCCGAGGCCGCCAATGAAGCGGCCTCCAGTGTCGCTGCTTTGGTCACGTTCGTCCTGGCACTTCTGCTTTCCGTTGGTCTCGGATACCTGTGGTTCGTCCGCCGTCGTTCAGGCCTCACCTCCGGTTCAGGCACGGCGTCAGGTTCAGGCACGGTACCCGGTTGGCTGCCCCCATCCACCGTCGCCGCCGTCGTGGTCCTCGGCCTTGCCGCGCTCGGAGTGGCAAGGGTTTCCAAGATCACGCTCCCTTCCGCGGCCATCGGCTGGATCGCTGCGGTGATCCTTCTGGGCCTGGCAGGCTACACGGTGTATCTCACCCAGACGAAGAGGGCTGCACCCCGCTGGGTGGGCGGCACCTTTGCCGCAGTGTTCCTCATCGGGTTCATGGTCTGGATCGTCGCTGGCGGAAATGGCGATGAGCCGTCGATCTCCCTCGCCGGACTGATCGCAGGATCCGTCACCTTGGCCGTGCCGCTCGTCTTCGGATCCCTTTCCGGCGTCCTGTGCGAGCGCGTCGGCGTGGTCAACATTGCCATTGAAGGACAGCTCCTGCTGGGAGCATTCTCCGCAGCCGTTGTTGCCACGGTGACGCACAACGTCTACGCCGGGCTGGTCGCGGCGGCCGTCGCCGGGACGCTTGTTTCCTTGGTCCTGGCCGTGGTCAGCATCAAGTACCTCGTCAACCAGATCATCGTCGGCGTCGTGCTCAACGTCCTCATCAGCGGACTGACGAGCTTCCTCTTTTCGACGCTGCTGACGGCTGACCCTGATGGACTCAACAAGCCGGGGCGCTTGCCTCCGGTGGACATCCCCTTCCTGTCCGATATCCCCATCATCGGCCCCATCCTGTTCCACCAGTCCCTCGTGGGCTATTTGATGTACATCGCAGTAATCGTGGTTTACCTTGGCCTCTTCCACACGAAGTGGGGACTGCGCGTGCGGGCCGTCGGCGAGCACCCACAGGCAGCCGACACCGTGGGCATCAACGTCAACCGGACCCGTTTCTGGAACGTGCTCATGGGCGGTGCGATCGCGGGCATTGGCGGCTCGTTCTTCACGCTCGTATCCGTGGATGCGTTCAGCAAGGACATGTCCGGTGGCCGCGGGTATATCGCCCTGGCGGCGTTGATCTTCGGCCGCTGGAACCCGATCGGCGCCTTCCTGGCCGCGTTGCTGTTTGGCTTCGCGGACAACCTCCAGAGCGTCATCACCATCATCGGATCGCCCGTGCCGAGCCAGTTCATGGCCATGCTGCCTTACGCCTTGACGGTCTTTGCCGTCGCTGGATTGGTGGGCAGGTCCCGGCCGCCGGCGGCAAGCGGCATACCGTACGTCAAGGGCTGACCGTGGCGCTCACGGATACCGACGTGGACTGGGCGGCCCTCGAGGCCGCCGCGGTCGCCGCCATGGGGAAGGCCTACGCTCCGTATTCGAAGTTCCCGGTGGGGGCTGCCGCCCTCACCGAGGACGGGCGGATCGTCAGCGGATGCAACGTCGAGAACGCCAGCTATGGACTCACCCTGTGCGCCGAGTGCGCCTTGGTGGGGGACCTCCATATGGGTGGCGGCGGCAGATTGCGGGCGTTCTATTGCGTCGACTCGAAGGGCAATGTCCTCATGCCGTGTGGCCGGTGCAGGCAATTGCTGTATGAATTCCGGGCACCGGGCATGCAACTCATGACGACGCAGGGCATCAAGACCATGGACCAAGTGCTGCCAGATGCCTTCGGTCCCGACAACCTGGAGGAGAACCGGTGACACAGACTGAAGCGTTCGACGCCGTACAGATCATCAGCATCAAACGGGACAAGGGAACCCTGAGCCCGGAGCAGATCGACTGGACGATCGATGCCTATACCCGCGGCGTCATTGCCGATGAACAAATGGCGGCCCTGAACATGGCGATCCTGCTCAACGGGATGGACCGTGCCGAGATCTCGCGCTGGACAGAGGCGATGATCGCCTCGGGCGAGCGGATGGACTTCTCGAGCCTTCGTCGTCCTGACGGCGGCGTGAAAGCCACCACCGACAAACACTCAACCGGGGGTGTCGGGGACAAAATCACCCTTCCCCTTGCGCCGCTCGTGGCGGTCTTCGGAGTGGCGGTTCCCCAGCTGTCCGGCAGGGGACTGGGCCATACGGGCGGCACGCTCGACAAGCTCGAGGCAATTCCCGGGTGGCGGGCGAACCTGAGCAACGAGGAAATCCTGGCCCAACTGCAGGACGTGGGCGCTGTCATTTGCGCCGCCGGCACGGGTTTGGCTCCGGCGGACAAGAAGCTCTATGCCCTGCGCGACGTCACGGGCACCGTGGAAGCCATTCCCCTGATTGCCTCGTCCATCATGAGCAAGAAGATCGCCGAAGGCACGGGCTCGCTGGTGCTCGACGTGAAGGTGGGCTCCGGGGCGTTCATGAAGGACGAAGCCCGTGCCCGCGAGTTGGCCGAAACCATGGTGGCCCTCGGCAAGGATGCGGGCGTCAACACGGTGGCCCTCCTGACCAACATGAGCACGCCGCTGGGCTTGACCGCCGGTAATGCCATCGAGGTGGAGGAATCGATCGAGGTGCTTGCGGGCGGCGGCCCGGAAGACGTCGTCGAGCTGACCGTCAGGCTCGCCGAAGAGATGCTCGCCTGCGCCGGAGTGCACGACGCCGACCCCGCCGCCGCCCTCAAGGACGGCCGCGCGATGGACGTCTGGAACCGCATGATCGAGGCCCAGGGCGGCGATCCGCGTGCCGCCCTGCCCGTGGCCAAGGAATCCGAGGTCATCCCGGCCCCGGCCGACGGCGTCCTGGTGGAGCTCGACGCTTTGTCCGTGGGCGTGGCTGCGTGGCGCCTGGGCGCCGGACGTGCCCGGAAGGAAGACATCGTCCAGGCCGGCGCAGGGGTGCGCATGCACGCCAAACCGGGCGCCTTGGTCCGGGCGGGGGAGCCGCTCATGACCCTCCTGACCGACACCCCGGAAAAGTTCGACAGGGCCAAGGAAGCCTTGGAAGGCGCCGTGCTCATTGCGCCGGAAGGCTCACGGCCGGCGCAACGGCTCATTATCGGCCGGATCTCCTAGGCTGATCTCCCGGGCATTTTGGGATGCCCGGAGACAATCCCTGTGGCCATTCGTTAGGAAGACCGTGCAAGCCATCAACGACTTCATCCTCGCCGCAGCCGGACAGCCTTGGGTCTTGCTTCTGGTTTTCGCCTGCTGCGTGATCGACGGTTTCTTCCCGCCCGTTCCCAGCGAGTCGATGGTGGTGGGACTCGCTGCAGTCTCCGTCACCGCAGGGATGCCCAACACGTGGTTGTTGATCCTGGTGGGGGCCCTTGGGGCTTTCACTGGCGACAACCTCGCCTACCTGATCGGCCGCAAAATAGGTGTTCGCCGCTGGCGGTGGATGCGTTCCCAAAGGATGCAGGGTGCATTCCGCTGGGCCGGGAGGGAACTTCGACGCCGGGCCGCGTCGCTGATCATGGTGGCCCGGTTCATCCCCATCGGGCGTGTAGCGGTCAACCTCACAGCCGGTGCAACCCATTTCCCGCACGGCGTGTTTGTCGCGCTCACGGCCATGTCTGCCGTTCTATGGGCCAGCTATTCGGTGGCCATCGGCGTGTTCTTCGGCCAGTGGTTCGAGCACAACCACCTGCTCGGAGCGATCATCGCGATCGGCGCGGCCGTCATCCTGGGAATTATCGTGGACCGGGTCATCAGCAAAGTCCGCGGGGCCACGCCCGCGATCGAAGAGGACGAAGAAACCGGGGAGCCCGAAGAGGAATCCGTCGTGTAGCTGGCGTAGCCAAGGGGCGCCATCTCCTCCCTGGGTATGACGTGCTTGGTACTGGAAGATCCCTCCACAGGTGGATGCTTCCATTTCGACTTTCGAGCTAGCCTTAAAGGGTGTTCCACGGCGGCCGGGGCGTAGCGAACGACGCCGCGGCCGTGGGACACTGGATAGCGATCTATGTCACGCGACCGTGTGACTTTCCTTGAGGAGCAATGCCTGCGTGGAATTCATGAACCACATGCTCGAGCATGCCGCCGGGCAACCGTGGATCTACCCGGTGCTCCTGGTTTTCTTTTTCATCGACGGCTTTGCCACGATCCTTCCCAGTGAGACCGCGATCGTAGGGCTCTCGGCCCTCGCCATGCACCGCGGCGAGCCCAACCTGTGGCTCCTCGGCGCCACGGCGCTCGTCGGGGCCATGGCCGGCGACAACATGGCCTACATGCTGGGCCGCAAGATCGGCCTGGACCGCTGGAAATGGATGCGCAAGCCGAAGGTCCAGAAGATGTTCGCCTGGGCGCACTATGAACTGGACAAGCGCGGCGCAGTGCTTATCTTCACGGCCCGATACATACCGTGGGGCCGGGTAGCGGTGAACTACGTCGCCGGACAGACCGGCTTCCGCCACAAGACCTTCTTCTTCCTCGATGCCTTCGCGTGCTCCACGTGGGTAGTTTATTCGATCGGCATTGGATCGCTGGCCGGCCACTGGGTGCACAACAACCCGCTCCTCGGCGTGGGGATTGCCGTGGCATTCGCCGTGGTGCTCGGCGTCATCGTGGACCACACCTTGCGTTGGTGGCACAAGCACCTTGAAAAGAAAGACGGGGAAAAGAAAGACGGGGAAAAGAAGGACGGCGAGAAGAAGGAAGCAGCTTCCCCGGAAGCAGCCGCAGCAGACGCGGGTACCGCGGTTAACGCGGCGTCCGGTGTCGACCGCTCAAACCCTGCTGGCTAAGCTTCTTCCGTCCCCCTAGAGTTGAGACGTGACTGAGCCTATTGTTGATGCCGCCCCTGCCCTTGACTTCGACCTGAAGAGCCTGCCGAAAGTTTCCCTTCACGACCATTTGGACGGGGGACTGCGCCCGGCCACCATCATCGAGCTGGCGGAGGCCGTCGGCCACACCCTGCCTTCCACGGATCCCGTAGCGCTGGGCCAGTGGTTCCGTGAGTCCGCGGATTCCGGTTCCTTGGTCCGCTACCTCGAAACCTTTGACCACACGATTGCTGTCATGCAGACCAAGGAAGGCCTGGCTCGCGTCGCCAAGGAGTTCGTTGAGGACCTGGCTGACGACGGCGTCGTGTACGGCGAGATCCGTTGGGCACCCGAACAGCACCTGCAGAAGGGCCTCACCCTGGATGAGGTTGTGGACGCCGTCCAGGAAGGCCTCGACGCCGGCGTGGACGCCGTTGAGGAGTCCGGCCGCCAGATCCAGGTGGGCCAGCTCATCACGGCGATGCGCCACGCGGACCGCGGCCAGGAAATTGCCGAGCTCGCCGTACGGCACCGCTACAACGGAGCTGTCGGCTTCGACATCGCCGGGGCCGAGGACGGCTTCCTGCCTTCCCGCTTCAAGGACGCTTTCACCTATCTGGCCGATCACAACTTCCCGGCTACGGTGCACGCCGGCGAAGCCGCAGGCCTGGAAAGCATCCAGTCGGCCCTTGTGGACGGCCGCGCCCTGCGCTTGGGCCACGGCGTACGTATCGCGGAGGACATCACCGTTGAGTTCGAAGATGCCGAGGGCAAAGAAGCCGACGACGACGCCGAGGACACCGTCGGCATGGTCACCTTGGGTGAGGTGGCCGGCTGGGTCCGCGATCGCGGAATCGCGCTGGAAATCTGCCCCTCGTCCAACCTGCAGACCGGGGCAATCGCGAACTTCGGCGAAGGCATCGAGAACCACCCGCTGGACATGCTGTACCAGTTGGGCTTCAACGTCACCATCAATACGGACAACCGGCTCATGAGCGGCGTGACGCTCACGGACGAGTTCGAGCTTCTCGTGGAGACCTTCGACTACGATCTCGACGACCTCCTCGAACTGACCCTCAACGCCGCCGAGTCGTCGTTCCTGCCGCTTGACGAAAAAGAAGCGTTGGTGGAGTACATCAACGACGCCTACGCGAACCTTGCCTGAGCAAACACCTGCAGGCGCAGCCCCTGAAAGTCCCGCTGAAGTGCTTGTGCAAAAGATCGCCTCTTTGCGCGAGCACTGTCCGTGGATGGGGGCGCTGACCCATGAGTCCCTCGTCGAGTACCTGATCGAGGAAGCGTACGAAGTGGTCGACTCGATCGAGGCCGGCGCCTCCGGTTCCGACACTGCCGACGAACTCCGCGGCGAGCTGGGAGACGTGCTGCTCCAAGTGGTGCTGCACGCCCGGCTCGCCGAGGAGCAAGGACAGTTCACCTTCGACGACGTCGCGCGCACCATCACGGAGAAGATGGTGCGGCGCAACCCGCACGTCTTCAAGCCGGACGGGTCCTTGCAGGAATCCTTTCCGGCCACCGTGGAGGAGATCGTCGAAAAGTGGGACGCCGTGAAGAAGGCCGAAAAGCCCGGGCGTTCGGATCCCTTCGAAGGCATTCCACCCCACCTTCCCGCCCTCGCCCTGGCGCAAAAGTCCCTTGACCGTGCCGAGCGTGCGGAACGCGCGGGCGGCGCGGAACCCGGTGGACGTCCAGTTGCGGCGGTGGAGGTTCCCGATTCCGAAGCTGCGCTTGGAGACTTGCTGCTTGCCGTCGTCGCGGGCTCAAGGGAGAAGGGCTTCGACGCCGAACGGGCCTTGCGCGGTGCCGTCCGCCGGTACCAGGGCCGCGACGGCGAAGCCACAAAACGTGAGGGTTCCGACGCTGTTCCGTAACCTTGGCCGGTCTCGACTAGGCTAGTGGCGACGAGGACGTCGAGAATTTCCCTCAAGATTCCCAGTAAATCGCTTCACCATAAGGAGCAGTCCATGGCGCTTATCGATGCCATCCACGCCCGCGAGATCCTTGATTCCCGCGGAAACCCGACAGTAGAAGTTGAAGTTCTGCTTTCCGATGGCCAGATCGGCCGCGCGGCAGTTCCCTCCGGTGCTTCCACCGGCGAGCACGAAGCCGTTGAGCTGCGCGACGGCGACAAAGGCCGTTACCTCGGCAAGGGCGTCCAGAAGGCCGTTGACGCGGTCATCGACGAAATCGCTCCGGCCCTGATCGGCTTCGACGCCACGGACCAGCGCAGCATCGACCAGGCCATGATCGACCTCGACGGCACCCCGAACAAGGGCAAGCTCGGCGCGAACGCCATCCTCGGCGTTTCGCTCGCCGTGGCCAACGCAGCTGCCGCCTCCGCGGATCTGCCGCTGTACAAGTACCTCGGTGGCCCTAACGCCCACGTCCTGCCCGTCCCGCTGATGAACATCCTCAACGGTGGCTCCCACGCCGACTCCGACGTCGACATCCAGGAATTCATGATCGCCCCGATCGGCGCCGAGACCTTCTCCGAAGGCCTGCGCTGGGGCGTTGAGGTCTACCACAACCTCAAGTCGGTCCTGCAGGCCAAGGGCCTCTCCACCGGCCTCGGCGACGAAGGCGGCTTCGCGCCGAACCTGCCGTCCAACCGCGCCGCACTGGACCTCATCCAGGAAGCCATCAGGAACGCCGGCTACACCCCGGGCAAGGACATCGCCCTCGCGCTGGACGTCGCCTCCTCCGAGTTCTACAAGGACGGCGCCTACCAGTTCGAAGGCAAGGCACTCTCGGCCACCGAGATGAGCGCCTACTACGCCGAACTCGTTGCCGACTACCCGCTGGTCTCCATCGAAGACCCGCTGGACGAAAACGACTGGGAAGGCTGGAAGACCCTCACCGACACCATCGGTGACAAGGTCCAGCTGGTTGGCGACGATCTCTTCGTCACCAACCCGATCCGCCTGCAGCAGGGCATCGACTCCGGCACGGCCAACTCCCTGCTCGTCAAGGTCAACCAGATCGGTTCCTTGACCGAAACCCTGGACGCCGTTTCCCTGGCCCAGCGCTCCGGTTACACCACCATCACCTCGCACCGCTCCGGCGAAACCGAGGACACCACCATTGCTGACATCGCCGTTGCCACCAACGCGGGCCAGATCAAGACCGGTGCCCCGGCCCGCTCCGAGCGCGTCGCCAAGTACAACCAGCTGCTGCGCATCGAAGAAGAGCTCGACGACGCCGCACGCTACGCCGGCCGAAGCGCTTTCCCGCGTTTCAAGGGCTAGTATCCGCTGAAACAGCTGACCGGTGGCTATGGTGGAAAGACCATAGCCACCGGTTCTGTTTAACGAAATGTGCGAGCACTTCGGCAAACCGCAGGCTCCGTGAGGCACGCAACGCGCAGCAACCCGCCAGGCAAGCACCAGGCATTACAGGAGTGTCATGGCCACCCGCCGCCCCAAGGTCCCCCGGGCAGATGCCCTCGGCCGCTCGCCCCAAAAAAATGCCGACGGCGGCCATGTCATCCGTGCCGACTTCGGCGAATCCCGCAAGGCAAGCGCTGCCCAGCGAGAGAACCCGGTTAACGCCGGGTCCAGGACGTCGTCCAATGTCAAAGACGAAGGCGGCACGCAAAGCAAGGCCCAGTCCGGATCCAAGGCTGGTTCTGCGGTGAAACCGGGACGTTCGCTTCCGGGCAGAACGGGAAGCACCCCGGTTGTCGGCAAGGCATCCAACAAAACGTCCGGTGGCGGCTCCACGCACACCGACAAGGACTACAGCGCGCGCCCAGTGCCCGCGAAGGCTTTCTCCGGCCGGATGCTTGCCCTCGCTGTGGTGATGATCGCGATCACCATCATGCTCGCGCCCACAGTCAAGATCTGGTTGGAGAAAAAGGCGGAAATCTCCAGCTTGGAAGCCGATATTGCCAGCAAACAGGCCGAGCAGGCGAGCCTCCAGAAGCAGATCACGCGGTGGCAGGACCCCAACTATGTGAAACAACAAGCCCGGGATCGCATTAACATGGTTATGCCAGGTGAAGCAGGCTACTGGGTGTTTGGTGGAGACGTTCCCGCCGGGACACCGGGCGGAAGCACCAGCTCGGGAGCTTCCGGAAGCCCGTCCAATCTGCCATGGGTGGATGGCCTGTGGGAATCCATCAGGCGCTCGGCAACAGACTAGATGCGGTGCCCGCCGCCGTCGCGCCCTGATGGGCGCGGCCAAACAGGGCAGGAAGGATGGCAGCGCCAGTGGAAGACAACTCGGCACCTGCATCGCAGGAGGCCCGCAAGCCATCAGCACACGATCTCGAGATCCTCAGCCGCCAGCTCGGACGGCCGGTGCGCGACGTCGTCGAAATCCCGGCGCGCTGCGTGTGCGGCAACCCGCTGGTCGCCGCGACCGCTCCGCGCTTGAGCAACGGCACCCCGTTTCCCACGACGTTCTACTTGACGCACCCCGTCATCACCGCCGCCGTGTCGCGGCTGGAAGCCGGCGGGCTCATGAATGAGATGAACGAACGTCTCACCGCTGACGAGCCTTTGGCGGCGTCCTATAGGAGCGCCCACGAAGCCTATCTCCAGGCACGTGACGAGATTGCCGGACGTGCCGGCACCGGCGACGTTCCAGAAATCGCCGGCGTCTCGGCCGGTGGCATGCCCACCCGCGTCAAGTGCCTGCACGTGCTGGTCGGCCACTCCCTGGCCGCCGGTCCCGGCGTCAATCCGCTTGGCGATGAGGCCATCGGGGCGATCAGCGAATGGTGGACCGCGGACCGCTGCTATTGCGACGGCGCGTGGGACAGTGCGGGGGAGGCCCCGTCCCGGGACCTCAGCCGCCACGGACCGCAGGGCCTGCCGGACATCGTGGGCCGTCCCGCCCCGGTCCGCAAATCCAAGTCCTCCCACGCATCAGAGCCATCAGGGGAACCAGCCGCAGGGGAGCGCAACGTATGAACCGGGTAGCTGCCATCGACTGCGGTACCAATTCGATCCGGCTCCTGATCGCGGATGCGAACGGCGCGGACGCAGGCTTTCCGCTGCGGGACGTTGTCCGCGAGATGCGCGTTGTGCGCCTCGGCCAAGGGGTTGACGCCACCGGCGAACTAGCCCCCGAGGCGCTCGAACGCACCTTTGCGGCAACCGCCGACTACGCCGAACTGATCCGCCGTCATGGCGCCGGCGGCGTCCGTTTCGTGGCGACCTCTGCCAGCCGGGACGCCCGTAACCGGGACGTCTTTGTTGACGGGATCCGGGAGCTGCTGGGCGTCGAACCCGAGGTCATCTCCGGTGACGAAGAAGCCTCGCTGTCCTTCGCCGGCGCAAGCAGTGTGCTGCCTTCGCGCGGCAAGGACCCGGTGCTTGTGGTGGATCTTGGCGGCGGAAGCACCGAGTTCGTCCTCGGAGACTCCGACGGCGTCATTGCGGCCAAATCCGTCGACATCGGCTGCGTGCGGCTGACCGAGCGGCACCTCCGCAGCGACCCTCCGACGCCGGAGCAGATCTCCGCCGCGGAAGCCGACGTCGACGCAGCCATGGACCTCGTGGCCCGCACGGTCCCGCTGGGCCGGGCCACCGCCGTCGTGGGCGTTGCCGGTACCGTAACCACCATCACGGCGCACGCTTTGGGCCTGGGCGAGTACGATCCCGCACTCATCCACGGTGCCAGCCTGGACCTGGCGACCATCAGCGACGCGGCCACAAGTTTGTTGGAAATGAGCCGCGAGGAACGTGCCCGGCTGCCCTACATGCACCCCGGACGCGTTGACGTCATCGGTGCCGGAGCCCTCGTGTGGCGCCGTATCCTCCAGCGCTTGGCAGAGCTCGGAGAGGGCTCCATCACTGCTGCCATCTCCAGCGAGCACGACATCCTCGACGGCATCGCACTGAGTATTCGTTGAGCATGGGTGTTCGCTGATGACGTTGCCACACGGTTGGCGCCGCCGGACAGCATCGGCCGCGCTGGCTGCCATGTTGGCCGGGGGAAGCCTCGCAGGGGCCCTGCTCACCGCCCCCTCGGCGTTCGCCGACTCTTGGCGGGACAAGGAATACTGGCTCAACGAGTACGGCATCTCCGCAGCCTGGCAGGTATCAAAGGGCGCCGGGGTGAAGGTGGCCATCATCGACAGCGGGGTGGACGGGCAACACCCCGACCTCAAGGGTGCGGTGGTCGGCGGAACCGATGCTTCGGGTGCGGGAGATCCGAACGGCCAGAAGAGCATCGGGGCCAAATCCGAGCACGGGACCCTCGTCGCCACGCTCCTCGCAGGGCGTGGACACGCTTCGGCCAGTCCATCAACCGCTCCCTCGTCTCCGTCGCCGGCGTCGTCTCCTTCGTCCGGTTCCAGTGTCGGCCCGGACGGAATCGTCGGCGTCGCGCCCGAGGCCCAGATCCTGTCCGTTTCCGCTTGGCTCGGTTCGCCGAATCCCGCGGGGAAGACGGACCAGGAACAGATTCCCGAAGCTGTCCGATGGGCAGTGGACAACGGCGCCAAGGTCATCAATATTTCCCTCGGCAGCACATCGCCTGATTGGCCCCAGAGCTGGGACGCGGCGTTCCTCTATGCCGAACAAAAGGACGTGGTCATTGTGGCCGCGGCGGGCAACCGGATCGGTGGAAACGTCCAGGTCGGCGCGCCGGCCACGATTCCGGGTGTACTGACCGTGGCAGGACTCGACCGGAACCGCACGGCCAGCGTCGACGCTTCTTCGCAGGGAATCAGCATCGGCGTCTCGGCGCCCGCGGAAAAGCTGGTGGGCGGACTGCCTGGGGGTAGCTATGAAGACTGGGCCGGCACGTCCGGCTCCGCGCCGATTGTCTCCGGGGTCGCGGCTCTTATTCGCTCGAAA
The DNA here is from genome assembly GCF_052115645.1 of Arthrobacter sp. 2MCAF14. Classification (NCBI taxonomy): domain Bacteria; kingdom Bacillati; phylum Actinomycetota; class Actinomycetes; order Micrococcales; family Micrococcaceae; genus Arthrobacter; species Arthrobacter sp. 2MCAF14. Next base: position 48,585 of record NZ_JBFRHB010000003.1, read on the forward strand.
TGGCCGGATATGAGCGCCAAGCAGGTCATCAACAGAATTGTGTCGACGGCCGAGGATGCAGGGGCGCCCGGCAAGGACCCCATCTACGGGTACGGCATCCTCAACGCCGAGGCGGCCCTGAAAGCCGATGTGCCCGAGGTAGCGAGCAATCCGGTGGGATCGATTGCGGACTGGATCCGGGTGCATCGGCGCGGGGACCTCAGCAGCCCCACACCTCCGTCAACATCGAAGCCGAGCATACCTGCGGCCACCTTGGCGGATCCCACAGTTCCTGCGGCGAAGGCGCCCTCGCAGGCCGACACGGCGGTTCCGGCCGCTGTGGTCATCGGCTTCGGTTCGCTTTTCGTGGCGATCGTTGCGGGGGCCTCCGTCCAATTGAGGCGCGCCTACCGGACCACACCGGAACTGCCCGACGAGCCCGCGACCGGCGTGGTGGACGTCGTGGATCCGATCGGCCCGAAATAGCCCCCGGCGGTAGCGTGTAGCTTCGCGAAATAGTTAGTGAAGATTTTCACAAGGTGCTGTACTCTATTCTTATGGCAACCACCCCTGAGCTCATTGACCGTCCCCGTGTTCTCGTTGTCGGCGGCGGATACGTCGGCCTGTACGTAGCACTCAAGCTGCAGAAGAAGATCGCGAACGCCGGTGGCATCGTCACCGTCGTCGATCCGCTTCCCTACATGACCTACCAGCCCTTCCTCCCCGAGGTGGCCGGCGGCAACATCGAGGCACGCCACGCCGTCATTTCGCACCGCCAACACCTCAAGCAGACGGAACTCATCCAGGGCCGCGTCACTAGCATCGACCACCAGAACCGCACCGCCGTTGTTGCTCCGGCCGACGGTGGAGAGCCTTTCGAGATCCCTTACTTCGACGTAGTGGTTGCCGCCGGTGCCATTACCCGGACCTTCCCCATCAAGGGCCTTGCTGACGAAGGCATTGGCCTGAAGACCATCGAAGAAGCGGTCGCCCTGCGAAACAAGGTCCTTGAGCGCATCGAGCTCGCTTCCACCATGACGGACGCTGCCGAGCGCGCCAAGGCCCTGACCTTCGTGGTCGTCGGTGGCGGTTTCGCCGGTATTGAGTGCATCACCGAGATGGAAGACCTCGCCCGCGCTGCGGTCAAGAACAACTCGCGCGTCCGCCAGGAAGAGGTCCGCTTCGTTCTCGTCGAAGCCATGGGCCGCATCATGCCCGAGGTCACCGCAGCCCAGGCCGAGTGGGTTGTTGAACACCTGCGCAGCCGCGGCATCGAGGTCCTGCTCAACACGTCCCTCGACAACGCAGAGGGCAGCCTCAAGCTCATCAACCTGCCGGACAAGACCCCTGCCCAGGAGTTCGAAGCCGACACCCTCGTGTGGACCGCAGGCGTGCAGGCCAACCCGATGATCCGTTCCACCGACTTCCCGCTCGAGCCGCGCGGGCGTGTCCGTGTCCTCCCGGACCTGCGCATTGCGGGCGACGAAGGCATCATCGACAACGCCTGGGCAGCCGGCGATATCGCTGCCGTTCCCGATCTCACGGGCAGCGGCTTGCCGGACGGCACCTGCGTTCCGAACGCCCAGCACGCCCTGCGCCAGGCCAAGCGCCTTGCCAAGAACCTGTGGGCCTCCCGTTGGGACAAGCCTATGGGCGACTACAAGCACAAGAACCTTGGCGCGGTTGCCGGCTTCGGTGAGTGGAAGGGCGTTGCCAACATCAACATCCTGGGCCGTATTGGACTCAAGGGTGGACTCGCCTGGCTGGCCCACCGCGGCTACCACGGCCTGGCCATCCCCACCGGTGAGCGCAAGGTCCGCGTGATCTTCAACTGGCTCCTGGGCATGACCATGGGCCGCGACACCACGCAGCTGCTGGACCTCGACAACCCGCGCGGAGCCTTCGTGGCCGCTGCCACCCCGGCTCCCAAGCCGGCCGCCGCACCCGCGCCGGCTGCCGAGCCTGCTGAAGCCAAGGCTCCGGTCACGGCTGACGCAAAGTAGCCAACCCCAAGTAGTACCGACGACGGCGGCCGTCTCCCACGCGGGAGGCGGCCGCCGTCGTCGTTTAATAGCGGGTCCTAGACTTGCAGCATGGCTGGCGAAAGCGATCTGACGACTCTCCTGAGATCCATGCACCCCGTGCTTCGAGACGGTGACTACGTGTACGCGTTGTGGCCGTACGGCAAACCGCTTGAGGGCCATATCGAAGCCGCTGTCCGCGAGGCGGAGGGCTTTACAGTGGTGCTGCGCCGGGAGGAAGCCGGGCGCCTGGGACTGTCCTACGATTTCGTGGCGGCGTGGATCACCCTTCAAATCCATTCTGCGCTGGAAGCTGTGGGGCTCACCGCGGCAGTCAGCTCCGCCCTCACGGCAGCCGGTATCAGCTGCAACGTCCTGGCCGGGTTCCATCACGACCACCTGTTGGTTCCATCCGCCGAACGCGGGCACGCCATGGAAGTGCTTGGACTGCTGGGCCAAGGCGTCGTGCTTCGAACTGAGAGACCGGCCGACCGCGAGTCCGTGTTGGCGCTCACGGCTGCCGCCTTTTCCACCAGCCCGGTCACCGGGCTGCCCGTCGAAGGAGTCCCGGCCGAAGTGACGCTGCTGCGTGAACTCTTCGACTGCGATGAGTACTTGCCGCAGTTCAGCATCGTGGCCGAGATTGCCGGTGAGATCGTAGGCCACGTCATCAGTACCCGCGGCTGGATCGGGGAGCTCCGGCTTTTGGGGCTGGGCCCGATCAGCGTCCAGCCACACCTGCAGCGTCGCGGCATCGGATCTGCGCTCTTGCGGGAAACCGCTCGACGGGCCGATGATGCGGGCGAACCGGGCATCGCCCTGCTGGGCAGCACCGGGTATTATCCGCGCTTCGGATTTCTACCAGCCCGAAAGCTGGGCGTGATGGCCCCCGACGTCGCGTGGGTCGACCATTTCCAGCTGTTGCCCCTCAAAGCATGGCCCGACGGCGTCAGCGGAACCTTTCGTTATGCCGCGCCATTCCAAGGTCTCTAGGAGGCAAAGGAGGGGAGTGCGCTGGGTTACCATTATCCGGGCGCCCCAGTAGCCCAATTGGCAGAGGCAGCGGACTTAAAATCCGCGTGTTGTGGGTTCGAGTCCCACCTGGGGCACGCACGCGAAATGCGAACCGTGCCGCCCCCCGTGTTGCGCCAGCTTGTGCCGTGACAGGAAATTAACCCCGCGTTCACGCGAAGAGCTGTCCGGGCAGGGTGGTGATCCACCGTTATTAGATCCTGACCTGCATATATGTGTTCCAGGACACATATTTGGTAGTACTCTCATGGAACATGTTCGAAGTGAAAGTGACTTCGGGCGAATGACCACGAATCAGACGCACCGCGGAGGCTATTTATGTACAGGAAGAAAGTCATTTCGGCGATTGCAGCAGCGGCCACTCTTGGCATGCTCGTGGCGGGCTGTGCGAACCAGACCGCTCCTAGCGGCACTGAAACCACAGGTGGCGGCGGCAGGATCAATATCCCTGCGATTTCCAAAGTCGACGTTCCTGCCGGAGCTGTTTTGCCTGCAGGCGATGGCAAGGGGACATGCCCGTCAACCACCACCCTTGCCTATGCCGGTGCCGAGACAGGACCCAACGCCCAGCTGGGTATCAACATCTTCAACGGCATCCAGCTGGCCATCAACCAGCACAACACCGCGAACCCCGGCTGCCAGGTCCAGTTCAAGAAATTCGATACTGAAGGCGACCCGAACAAGGCCACTGGCCCGGTAACGCAGATCGTGTCCGAGTCGGACATCATCGGAGTGGTGGGCTTGCCCTTCTCGGGAGAATCCAAGGCCACCGGCAACATCTTCGAGCAGAAGGGCTTGGTGCACATCACGCCCTCCGCAACCAACCCGAGCCTGACGAAGAACGGCTGGACCACCTTCTTCCGCGCCCTCGGCAATGACGCCGTCCAGGGTCCGGCGGCGGCGAAGTTCCTCACGGACAAGCTGCAGGCAAAGAAGGTCTACCTCGTCCAGGACGACTCTGACTATGGCATCGGTTTGGGAACCACGACGTCCGCGGCCCTTGGCTCCGCGATGGTGGGGTCCGACAAGGTCGTCACTGGCCAGAAGGACTTCTCGGCCGTGATTTCCAAGATCATGAACGCCAAGGCAGACACCGTCTACTACGCCGGCTACTACGCAGAAGGTGCTCCCTTCGACCAGCAGCTGGTTGGAAAGGGATTCACCGGCTCCTTCGTGGGTCCGGATGGCGTGAAGGATGACCAGTTCATCAAGCAGGCCGGCGATGCGTCGTCGAACTCGTACTTCACCTGCCCTTGCATCCCCGGCGAGCTGATCCCGAGCTTCGAGTCCGAGTACAAGAAGCTGGCCAACGCTGAGCCCGGAACCTACTCCATTGAAGGTTACGATGCAGCCACGGTCCTGCTCTCAGGTATCGACAAGGGCAAGCAGTCCCGCGCGGACCTTCTTTCCTGGGTCAAGTCCTACGATGCAGACGGCCTGTCGAAGCACTACAAGTGGGATGCAACCGGCGAACTGGCAACGCCTGATGTTTACGGCTACAAAGTTGAGAACGGCAAGATCGTTCCCATCGGCGTCATCGGAAAATAACACCGAGCCCAGATGAATGCTGGGGGTTAGCATCCATGCCGACCCCCAGCATTTCTTTTGATTACATCAGGAAGTGCCATGATCAGTGAAGTAATTCCCAACCTGCTCCACTCGGTTCCCGTGGACGACACGTGGATCACCTTCGACGTAAACTCGTTCACCCAAAACTTCTGGAGTTCAACCTTTGACGGGTTGACCTTCGGGGCAATTTATGCGTTGGTTGCCCTCGGTTACACCCTCGTCTACGGCGTTCTCAACCTCATCAACTTTGCCCACTCCGAAGTGTTCATCACGGGCTGTTACGGAGTGTTCTTTACCCTCAGCGCCCTGAATTTCGGCCCCTCTGCTCCGAGGCTGGGTTTTTGGGCCATCGTGGGAAACCTTGTCCTCGCCCTCGTCGTCGCCATTATCGCCTCAGCCTTGATGGCAGTGATCGTGGAACGCGTGGCGTATAAACCCTTGCGACAGCGCAAGGCGCCCCGCCTGGCATTCTTGATTACGGCCATCGGTGTTTCCTTCGCCATTCAGTACACCATCTACTGGTGGCGCGGACCGAGCCCGGAGGCTGCGCTGACGATGTTCCGGCCGCTCGCAATTTTCGACGTCTTCGGGACAATCGTCGATTCGCAGCAGGTGGTTATTGTCGTCGCTGCGATTATCCTCATGATCGCCACTGATCAGTTCATTAGGCGGTCCCGCACCGGCCGAGGCATCCGTGCCGTGGCGCAGGACCCTGACACCGCAACCTTGATGGGTGTCAACAAGGAAAAGATCATCGTGACCACCTTTATCATCGGCGGGATCCTGGCCGGAGCAGCCGCCTTGTTCTACGTCATGAAGATCCCGTCCGGCGTGCAATACAACGGCGGATTCATCCTCGGCGTCAAAGCCTTCGCGGCCGCTGTCCTCGGAGGCATCGGCAATGTGCGCGGTGCTTTGCTGGGCGGCCTGCTGATCGGTTTGATTGGCAACTACGGCCAGGTGCTCCTGGGTAGTTCCCAATGGACGGACGTTGTCGCGTTCGTGGTCCTGGTGTTGGTATTGATTGTGCGACCCGAAGGTGTCTTGGGTAGCTCGCTAGGAAAGAGTAAGGCATGAGCACAACAGACGGCCCCACGCTTATTCCCGATGATGCTTCAGCACAGGAGATTGCCGACCGCGAAGCCAAGATGCGGCAGCGCAAAGGCTGGTTCCCGGGACTGAGCGACAAATGGAACGCTCTCCCGCGCCAAACCCAATGGCTGATCCTGATCGTCGTGGTGGTCATTGCGTACTTGCTTCCCATCCTCAATCCGCCGCTGATCACGACGGAACCGGGCAACAATTGGCAAATTGCACTCGCGCAAATGTCCGTCTATGCCTTGGTGGCTGTGGGCTTGAACGTAGTTGTCGGCTATGCGGGCCTCCTTGACTTGGGCTACGTGGCATTCTTTGCCCTGGGTTCCTACACGGCAGCAATGTTTACCAGCCCGGATTCTCCCTATGTGCACATTCCCTACTTGTGGACGCTTCCGCTGGCGATGGCGGTCGCCATGTTCTTTGGCGTGGTCCTGGGTGTGCCTACTCTTCGCCTCCGCGGCGACTATCTGGCTATCGTCACGCTCGGCTTCGGCGAGATCGTGCGCATTTTGGCCACTATCATCCCGGCGATGAAGGGCCAGGTTGGTTTCCAGAATGTCGGCCACCCCCCGGGAACGGATTCAAGCGGCCAACCGATCTTCCTGAACTCGAGCGGAACTCCGTGGTATTGGTTGACGCTGACCATCATCATTCTGGTGCTCTTGGCCGCCGGAAACCTGGAGCGCAGCCGCGTGGGACGCGCGTGGATTGCCATCCGTGAAGATGAAGACGCCGCGGAAATCATGGGCGTCCCGACGTTCAAGTACAAGGTGTGGGCCTTCGCGATTGGTGCTTCCGTGGGCGGACTCTCGGGCGCTTTGTTCGCGGGCCAGGTGGGTTTTGTGAACAACCAGAAATTCGACATCGCCACCTCAATCCTGTTCGTCGCTGCTGTTGTCATGGGGGGCACGGGGAACAAGGTCGGTGCGATTCTTGGCGGTGCGTTGGTGGCATATATTCCGCTCCGCTTTACTGCGATTGCGGAGTTCAAGTATTTGATCTTTGGTGCAGCGCTGGTGGTCATCATGATTTTCCGCCCCGGCGGCCTCCTGCCGGCACGCCAGAGCCTCCTCGCCTACGGACGCTTGGCTTACAACAAGCTCAAGGGCGCCGTAGGCGACATCCCTGCTTCGGGCAAAGTCGTTTTGGAACCGGGAAAGGGGGCTGACAATGAGTGAAGCAATTGAACCGGACATTGATGTGGAAGCACTCAAGGAACAAGGTGTGGACCTTGAGGTCGCCGTGAAGGTGGCCCCTGAGAGGGACATTGTCACCAAGGTGGGCGAAGCCTTGGTCCAGGTCCAAGACCTGACGATTAAGTTCGGTGGCCTGACGGCCTTGGACAATGTCACTTTCGATATCAACCGAGGCGAAATCCTCGGCTTGATCGGTCCTAACGGTGCCGGTAAAACCACGTGTTTCAACGCCATGACAGGCGTGTACAAGCCGACGTCCGGAAAGGTCTTACTGGAAGGCCAATTGCTCAACGGACTGCCGCAGCACCGGATCACCAGGCGAGGCTTGGCCAGGACCTTCCAGAACATCCGCCTTTTTGGTGAGATGACAGCTTTGGAAAACGTGGTTGTTGGTCTCGATGCACGCCACCGCACGAGTGTCGGCGGGGCACTCCTGCGTCTGCCCACCCATGTCCGGGAAGAGAAAACCGCCATTGAACGCGGCATGGCATTGCTTGAGTTCGTCGGCATCGCTGATCATGCCCATTTCTTGTCGCGGCACCTTCCTTATGGGTACCAGCGTCGCCTGGAAATCGCGCGGGCACTCGCCACAGACCCCAAGGTCCTGTGCCTGGATGAGCCTGCGGCCGGGTTCAATCCCGCGGAAAAAGAAGACCTCATGGCCTTGATCCGGACCATCCGTGACGACGGCTACACGGTCCTGCTCATTGAGCACGACATGAAGCTGGTCATGGGGGTGACCGACCGGATCGTGGTCCTGGAGTTCGGGAAAAAGATCGCGGATGCGTTGCCCAAGATTATCCGCGACGACCCGAAAGTTATTTCCGCCTATCTCGGGGAGCCTGAAGATGACCTTGCTTGAGCTGAAGAACGTTTCCGTCCACTACGGCCGGATCCAAGCCATTTCGGACATGTCATTCAGCGTGGATGAGGGCGAAATTGTCTCGCTCATCGGCGCCAATGGTGCCGGCAAAACCACCACCATGAGGACCATCTCCGGATTGCTGACTCCCTCGGCTGGCTCCATCACTTTCGCGGGCCAGGACATCACCAAGATGAAAGCGCACATCCGCGTCGTCCAAGGTATTTCGCAGGCCCCTGAGGGACGCGGAATCTTCCCTGGCATGACGGTGGAGGAGAACCTTGACATGGGTTCCTACGGCCGCAAGGACCGGACCAAGGTGGCAGACGATTTGGAGCGAGTCTTCGACTTGTTTCCACGGTTGAAGGAGCGCGTCAAGCAGTTTGGCGGCACCATGAGCGGTGGCGAACAACAGATGCTCGCGATTGGCCGGGCGCTGATGTCCAACCCCAAGCTGTTGCTCCTGGATGAACCTTCCATGGGGCTTGCTCCGCAGTTCATCCGCCAGATCTTCAAGATTGTCACCGAGATCAATAACCAAGGCACCACGGTGCTTCTGGTGGAGCAAAACGCCAACCAGGCCCTCGCCCGTGCTCACCGTGCTTTTGTCCTGGAAACCGGGTCAATTACGCACAGGGGAACCGGCAAGGAACTGCTCGCCAACCCGGCGGTCAAGGAAGCGTACCTCGGCGTCGGATAGCCGCATGTGCCGGCACCCTCACAACAAACAGGGTGCCGGCATCAGCGGCGGTGGAACTTTCGGTGCGGACTAAGCGTGGGAATTGGTAGCGTGAACTATCACTTCGCACCCACGGCAAGAAGGACACCCACCATGGCACTCGGCGGCAACCCGATCTTCAACGGAAAGAATTTCCGTGGAGCCACACAGGCTCCGCCTGTTCCCAGCTACTCCCACGGACAGAACCAGTACGGCCAGAACCAGTACGGCCAGCCCCAGTACGGCCAGCCCGCCTGGGCGGCACAGCCGCAGATGACCAGCGATCAGCTGCAGCAGATGTACAACCAGCCCGCAGCCGGTCCGGCCGAGACCGGCCGTATGACTTTCGACGACGTCATCGTCAAGACGGCGGCCTGCCTTGCGGTGCTGTTGCTTGGCGCAGCCGTCACGTTGTTCGTGGCTCCCGGCACGGCAAGTCTCCTCATGATTGTCGGCGCGTTGGGCGGCTTCGCCCTAGGCATGGTCAACTCCTTCAAGAAGCAGCCGTCCCCGGCACTGATCCTGACGTACGCCGGCCTTGAGGGTTTGTTCCTCGGAGGCCTGACCCGCCTCCTGGATGGTATGTTCCCGGGCGTTGGCCTGCAGGCAGTCATCGGTACCCTCGCGGTGTTCGGCGTGACGTTGGCTCTCTTCAAGAGCGGCAAGGTGCGTGCCACCCCCAAGGCAGTGCGCTTCTTCATGATCGCCATGCTCGGCTACCTCGTCTTCGCAGTCATCAACATGGTCCTGGTGTGGACCGGCGCCGTCCAGTCGCCGTTCGGCCTGAGCAGCAGCGTGCACATCTTCGGCATCCCGCTGGGCGTTTTCATCGGTATCCTGGCGATCGGCCTGGCCGCGTTCTCCCTGGTCATGGACTTCACGAGCATCGAGCAGGGTGTCCGGCAGGGTGCTCCGGAGAAATACTCCTGGACAGCTGCTTTCGGCCTGACCGTCACGCTTGTGTGGCTTTACGTGGAGATCATCCGCCTGCTGGCGATCCTGCGCGGCGACGACTAACTAGCGCGGGGAGGTCTTCGAGCGGCTTACGACAGCCGCTCGAAGACCACCGCCATGCCTTGCCCGCCACCGACGCACAGCGTCGCCAGTCCCAAGGTGCCATCCCGTTCGCGGAGGCCATTGAGCAAGGTGGTGGTCATGCGGGCGCCTGTCATGCCAAAGGGATGGCCAAGGGCGATGGCGCCGCCATGGACGTTGAGCTTCTCCGGATCGATGCCCAGTTCGCGGGCGCTCGCCACCACCTGGACAGCGAAGGCTTCGTTGAGCTCCACGAGGTCAATGTCTGCCATGCTCAGCCCCGCCAAGGCCAAGGCCCGTCGCGAGGACTCCACGGGTCCCATCCCCATGAGCTCCGGGGAAAGGGCACTGACTCCGGTCGAGACAATGCGGGCCAGCGGCTCGAGGCCAAGCTCCCGGGCCCTGACATCGCTCATGACCACCACGGCGGCGGCGCCATCGTTGAGCGGGCATGCATTCCCCGCAGTCACGGTCCCTTCCTTGCGGAAGACCGGCTCCAAGGAGCTGACGGCTTCAAGCGTGACGCCGGCGCGGGGTGAATCGTCGCGCTCGACCACGGTGCCGTCCTTGCGGGTGTACGGCGTGATCTCCCGGGCATAGAAGCCGGAGGTAATCGCCGCCTCGGCGCGGTTCTGGCTCTGGACCGCCCACAGGTCCTGTTCCGCCCGGCTGATTCCGTGGCTCGTGGCCACGTTCTCGGCGGTCTGCCCCATCGCGATGTAGACGTCCGGCATCCGTCCACCCATGCGGGGATCAGTCCACGGCGTGTTGGACGCAGCCCGGGCCGCCGTGCGGGCACGCGCCGCCTCAAACAGGGGGTTATGAAGGCTGGTGTCCGTTTCCCCGGCACCGAGCCAGTTCTGGTAACGGGACACCGATTCGACCCCTGCTGAGACGAAGGCATGGCCTTCCCCGGAACTGATCGCATGGAAGGCCATCCGCAGGGTCTGCAGGCTCGAGGCGCAGAAGCGGTTGATCGTGGCCGCGGGGACCGTGTCCAGGCCGGCCAAGACGGTCACCACCCGGGCCATGTTCGAACCCGCCTCGCCGCTCGGCTCGGCGCAGCCAAGGTAGAGGTCATCGAGGCCGCGGCCGTCCAGTGCTCCTGGATCAAAAGCCGGAATCTTCGCCAACGCAGCAGTCACCATCGCCGCCGCGAGGTCGTCAGGACGTTCGTCCTTAAGGGACCCTTTGAAGGCCCGTCCAATCGGGCTTCTGGCGGTGGAAACGATGACAGCCTCAGTCATGCCCCCAGCTTACGCCGGGGCCCGCTCGCCGAAAGGCGGCGGATGCACCGACGTCAGGCGAGGCGTGTGGCCCCGGCGGCCGGAGTCACGGTGAAGATGTCCGGCGTCGTGAAACCTGCGGCCGCGAACGCGCGTACGACGGCGTCACGCACCTCCTGCTCATGGCCCACCGGGGTGAGGGCGATAGCTGAGCCGCCGAAACCGCCTCCTGTCATCCGGGCACCGATCGCGCCGTGGGCACGGGAGGTTTCCACCGCCAGATCCAGTTCCGGGCACGAGATCTCGAAGTCATCGCGCATGGACGCATGGCTCGCATCCAGGAGCCTGCCGATATGGGCGGGTCCGTCCGTGGTGAGTCGTTCCACGGTCTGCAACACGCGGTCGTTCTCCGTGACGATGTGCCGCACCCGCCGGAAGGTGGTGCTGTCCAGAAGGCCGCTGGCTTCCTCCAGATCGCCGATGCCAACGTCGCGGAGCGCCGGGACCCCCAGTACCTGGGCGCCCAATTCGCAGGAAGCCCGACGGGAGGCATAGCCGCCGTCCGCATGCGAATGGGAGACCTTGGTATCGATGACCAGCAGCACGAGCCCGGCTTCCTGGGCGTCGAAGGGGACCAGTTGGACGCTCTGGTCGCGGCAGTCCAGGAAGACCGCATGGCCCTTTGACCCGCGAAGCGACGCCGACTGGTCCATGATTCCGGTGGGGGCGCCCACGAAGTCGTTTTCGGCCCTCTGCGTTGCGAGGACCATGTCTTCGGCGCCCAGTCCCGCGCCGGTCAGCTCGTTGAGGGCCGAGATGACGGCGCATTCGATGGCGTGCGACGAGGACAGCCCCGCGCCAAGGGGGACATCCGAATCCATGAGGAGGTCGAAGCCCGGGACAAGGATGCCGCGCTGTTGCAAGGCCCAGGCCACGCCGAGCGGATACTTCGTCCAGCCCTTGGCTGCTTCCGGGACCAACATGTCGACGTCGGCTTCGACCAGGCCCTGCCCGCCGAAAGTGGACAGCAGCCGGACACGTGAATCACGGCGGATCCGGACTGCAACCTTCGCCGTCTTGTCGATGGCGAAAGGCAACACGAAGCCCTCGTTGTAATCGGTGTGTTCGCCGATCAGGTTCACTCGTCCCGGTGCTTGCCACACGCCGTCGGGGGCTGAACCGAAAGTCGACTCGAAAAGCCCGGACAGGGCACCCAAGGCCGGGGCGTCGGGAGTGGAGGTCATGCTGGGGCCCCTTCCGGAATAGCGCGCTGCGAATCGCTGGCGACGGCGCGCAGCCGTTCTGCCACGGACTCGGGCGTGGTGTCGTTGACGAAGGCTCCCATGGCGGCCTCGGAACCGGCAAGGTACTTGAGCTTGTCGGCGGCACGGCGTGGGGAGGTGAGTTGCAGGTGCAGGTGGCCGGACGGTCTCAAGGCAGCATTGAGGGGTGCCTGGTGCCATGCGGAAATGTACGGCGTGGGAGTCGGATACAGGGCATCCATGCGCTTGAGCAACTCAAGGTAGACGTGGGCCAATTCGTCGCGTTCTTCGCCGCTCAAGGCGGCGAGGTCTGGAACTTGCCGATGGGGGACGAGGTGCACCTCCAGCGGCCAGCGGGCGGCGAACGGCACGTAAGCGCTGAAGTGCTCGCCTTCGAGCAGCATGCGGCTCCCGTCCCGCCGTTCGGCCTTGAGGATCGAGGACGTCAGCGATTCCCGGCCCTTGGAGTTGTCGAAGTGCCGGCTGGCAGCGGCGCCAAGGCTTGCCGCCCGCGGCGTGACGTAGGGGTAGGCATAGATCTGTCCGTGTGGGTGGTGGAGCGTTACCCCGATGTCCGCGCCCCGGTTTTCGAACGGAAACACCTGCTGGATTCCAGGGAGCGCGCTGAGCGCTTCGGTCCTGTGCGCCCAGGCCTCAATGACAGTGCGCGCCCTGGTTTCGCCAAGCTCGGCAAAGGATCCGGTGTGGCTGGGGGTGAACGAGACAACTTCGCAGCGGCCGTAGGCGGGGCCTGCCGTTCCCCATGCAGGGGTGCCTGGAATCGTGCCGACCGCCGGGCCCAGTGAGGGGAAGCGGTTCTCGAAAACCACGACGTCGTAGTCCGGCGCGGGAATTTCCGAAGGGTTCGCGGGAGTGGTGGGGCAGATCGGACATTGGTCCGCGGGCGGAAGATGGGTGCGGCTTTGGCGGTGTGCCGCGACGGCGACCCATTCGCCGCTCAGCGCGTCGTAGCGCAGCTCGCCCGGATCAGCTCGCGGCGGCAGCTCACGGTGATCCGTCAGCGAGCCGGGATCGCGCTCCGGCGAGCCGGCGTCGTCGAAATAGATCAGCTCCCGGCCATCGGCGAGGCGTGTGCTGGTAAGGCGAGTCATGGATTCATGGTGCCACAGAGTGCTCAAAAAGGCAAAATATCTAACAAAAAAGAACATTAAGAGTGGGGTCAAGCAAGGCGCGGCATGCAGTACGGTGGTGCCATGCCTCCCACAACACCGATTTCCGCGCCGGGCGAAGAGACCGTATCCCGCCGCTTTGCCAGCGGACGCCAATTCGAGATCCGCCGCGGTGACGCGCTCGCCGTCGTGACTGAGCTCGCCGCGGGCTTGCGGTTGTTCAGCCGCGACGGCGTCCAGCTCACCGAGAGCTACGGGGACGGGCAACTACCGCCCGGTGCTACCGGAATTACCCTGGCTCCGTGGGCCAACCGGATCGAAGACGGGATCTGGTACCTCGACGGAAAGAAGCAGCAACTGGACATCACGGAGGTGTCCCGCAACAACGCGAGCCACGGGCTCCTGCGCAACTCCTCCTACGCCCTCGTGGCGGAGGACGAATTCTCCGTGACCCTCGAAGCCGTGATCTTCCCGCAGCATGGCTACCCCTTCCTTGCCCGGCACCAGGTCCGCTACGAGATCGACGCCGGGCTCGCACTGCGGGTCTCCCAGAGTTTCATCAATGATTCGGCGGCACCCGCGCCCTTCGTACTCGGGGCACACCCGTATTTGCGCGTTGGGGACGTTCCGCCGGAAGAGATGGTCCTGACTGTCCACGCCGGCACACGGCTCGTGGCCGACGAGCGGCTGATCCCGCGTAGTTCGGTGCCTGTCGAGGGCGATTTTGATTTTGGCGGCGGCCGGAGCGTGGGCGGCCTGGATGTCGATGTGGCATTCACGGATCTGGAGTTCGACGGCGGCATCGCCCGCCAAACGCTGTCGGCGCCGGATGGCCGGAGTGTCTCCTTGGAGCAGGACGAAAACTGCGCCTACGTCCATGTCTTCGTCACGGATACCTTTCCTGGCCGCTCGAAAGCAGTTGCGATCGAGCCCATGACCGGTCCCGCCAACGCCTTCAACTCGGGGGAGGGGCTCCGGTGGCTTGAACCAGGCGAGACCTTCACCATGAGGTGGGGAATTGTGGGCATGCTGTAGATGGGTTTCCCATCCGGCACTCCCTGCGGAATTATGGGGGAATGACGCCAGCACAGGACGCCACGCCATCAAGTGACCCCGTTTCGGCCGTGCCCAGGCCGGTGTCAGAGCATCACATTGCGCAGGACATCCCGTATGGAGTGCGGATCGCTGCCGCCTGGGCCTGGCGGGTGGGCCTCATCTTGGTGGTAGTTGGAGCCCTTATTTGGCTGTTGGGGAAGGTCAGCTTCCTGATCATCCCGCTCATGGTCGCCTCCCTTCTTGCCGGCTTGCTCTACCCGGTCACGCGGTGGCTTAGGAAGCTCAAGATGCCGCATGGGGCTGCCGTTGCCATCACGGTGTTGGGGTTCCTCGGGGTCATTGCGGGAGCACTGGCGTTGGTCGGCCGGCAGCTCGCAGTGGGATTCGGCGAGCTTTGGCAGGAAGCGCTTACGGGCATCCAGCAAATCCAGGCGTGGCTGGCCGAAGGGCCGCTGCATCTGACCGCGGACCAGATCGACACCTACATCCAGAGCGCCGCCTCGGCCCTGCAGAACAACAGCAGCAGCATCCTCAGCGGTGCCCTGTCGTTCGGCAGCACGGCCGGGCATTTTGCGGCGGGCATGGTCCTGGCCCTCTTCATCCTGATTTTCTTCCTTCTGGAGGGATCGAGGATCTGGCGGTTCATTGTCGGGCTCCTGCCCAGGACTGCGCGCGCCGCCGCCGACGGCGCCGGCCGGCGCGGTTGGTCGTCCATGGTCAGCTACGTGCGCATCCAAATGTTTGTGGCGTTCGTGGACGCTGTGGGGATCGGCGTCGGCGCAGCGATTATCCAGGTTCCCCTCGCACTGCCGCTGGGGGTCCTGGTGTTCATCGGTTCATTTATCCCGGTGGTCGGTGCCCTCGTGACGGGAGCCATCGCCGTGCTCCTGGCTTTGGTGGCCAATGGTCCCGTCAACGCGCTCGTCATGTTGGCCATCGTGCTGTTCGTGCAACAGCTCGAAAGCCATATCCTCCAGCCGCTCATCATGGGCAAGGCAGTATCGTTGCACCCTGTCGCCGTGATCTTGTCCGTGGCAGCCGGTTCCTACCTGGCCGGAATTCCGGGAGCGCTCTTCGCCGTTCCGCTCCTCGCCGTAGCAAATACGGCGGTTCGCTATATTGCCGCGCGGACGTGGGAACATGATGAAGGACTGATGACGGCGTACGCCGGCGCAGGGATTGCACCACCGGACTCCGATGAGGAACCCACCATCAAGGAAATCCACCGTCCCGGCGCCGACGCGGGCGCACGGTCCAATAGCGGCGAAGGCGCCGCAGGTCAGCACGCGGCTGCGGAACGGACATTCCCCAAGGATGCCGCAGAGCACACCAACAAAGGAGACTAACCCGTGAATACCCTCGATACCCTGCCCGTCACCCTGGACGATGTCCTTAAGGCGCGGGAGCTGCTCGAGGGCATTATTACCAAGACCCCCATCGAGTCCTCGCGGGCTCTCGGAGCGATGGTAGGCGGAGAGGTCTTCTTCAAATGCGAGAACCTCCAGCGGGCAGGATCCTTCAAGGTCCGTGGTGCGTACGTGCGCATGGCGC
Source organism: Arthrobacter sp. 2MCAF14 (assembly GCF_052115645.1). Taxonomy (NCBI): domain Bacteria; kingdom Bacillati; phylum Actinomycetota; class Actinomycetes; order Micrococcales; family Micrococcaceae; genus Arthrobacter; species Arthrobacter sp. 2MCAF14. Next base: position 64,320 of record NZ_JBFRHB010000003.1, read on the forward strand.
GCCTGTCTCCCGAGGAAAAGAAGCGCGGCGTGGTCGCGGCTTCGGCAGGCAACCATGCACAAGGCGTTGCGGTGGCGGCGAAAAGCCTGGGAATCAAGGCGCGCATCTACATGCCCCTCGGTGTAGCGCTTCCGAAGCTTGCTGCGACCCGCAGCCACGGCGCCGAAGTTGTCCTGCATGGACACAACGTCGATGAGGCCCTGGCCGAAGCCCAGCGCTACGCGGACGAAACAGGCGCCGTCTTTGTCCACCCCTTCGACAACGTCGACGTCGTGGCGGGCCAGGGCACCGTCGGGCTCGAAATCCTGGATCAGGTCCCCAACGTCGACACCATCCTCATGGGAGTTGGCGGCGGCGGCCTGCTCGCCGGCGTCGCAGTGGCCGTCAAAGCGAGGGCCAGGGAGCTGGGACGCGAGATCCGGATCATCGGCGTGCAGGCCGAGAACGCGGCCGCCTACCCGCCGTCGCTCGCCGCTGATGCCTTGGTGCCGCTCAAGAAGGTTTCCACCATGGCGGACGGCATCGCCGTCGGTCGCCCCGGCCAGCTGCCGTTCAGCATCATCCGCGAACTCGTGGACGACGTCGTGACTGTGAGCGAAGACTCCTTGGCCCGGGCGCTCATCTTCCTGCTGGAGCGCGCCAAGATGGTGGTCGAGCCGGCCGGTGCTGTCGGCGTCGCCGCCCTCATGGACGGCAAGATCGAAAACCCGGGGACCACCGCCGTCATCCTGTCGGGCGGAAACATCGACCCCATGCTGATGCTCAAGGTGATCCAGCGCGGCCTCTCAGCAGCCGGACGCTACATGACCGTGCGCATGATGCTGGACGACCGGCCCGGTTCCTTGGCCACCATCGCCCGCATCATCGCCGAAAACGATGCCAATGTGACCGGCCTGGATCACACCCGCGTGGGCGGCGCGATCAGCATGGGCGACGTCTCCATCACCGTCAACCTGGAAACCAAAGGCCACGAGCACAGTGAGCAGGTCCTCGCAGCCCTTCGCGCCGAGGGCTTCCACCCGATCGTGGTGCACTGACGGGCTGCTGGCCATGGCGCTTTACGACAACAGGGACGGGCGGGTACCGGCCAAGGATTCACTGGCCATCCGTGCCAGGGGCGGATTGCTGTTCATGGGTGGCTTCGTTGTGCTGTTGGCTGTGATCGAACTGGTCAACACCTTGATGTCGCACAGCCTCAACGCCATCTTCGGGCTGCGGCCGCGGAGCGCGGACGGGGTTTTCGACATCCTGACGTTCCCCTTGCTCCATGCCAATTTCGGCCACCTTCTGTCCAATGCGCTGCCGTTGGTCATCTTCGGATTCCTGGTGTTCCTGTCCGGTCTCCGGGTGTTCCTGACGGCTCTGGCGTTTAGCTGGCTAGGCTCAGGCCTTGCGGTGTGGCTCATCGGCGGGGGAGGCGTGACAGTGGGCGCTTCGGGCCTGGTCTTCGGACTGTTTGCTTTCCTGTTGGTGCGCGGGTTCTTCAACCGCAGCTGGTGGCAAATCCTGCTGTCCGTGGTGCTTTTCCTGGCGTATGGCAGCATCTTGTTCGGCGTGCTGCCCACCGTGATGGGTTTCGTTTCCTGGCAAGCGCATCTTGGCGGGGCCGTCGGGGGAGTGGCGGCCGCAGTGCTGCTGCGCCCGCGTCCCCGCGCCGTGGCCCTGCCCAACTGACTCGCAGTTGTTGTCGTTAAGAGGCCTCAAAACGACAACAACTGCGAGCTACTTGGGGGGGAAACGACGACGGCGGCCCGCCCCGCGAAGGGGTGGGCCGCCGTCGTTGTTTCGCGGAACTATCAGCCGGCGAACGGCTTGGCGGAAACGATCTCCACCGGAATTTCCTTGCCGTTGGGGGCGACGTAGCTGATTTTGTCGCCTTCCTTGTGGCCCATGATCGCCACGCCGAGCGGGGACTTCTCACTGAAGACGTTGAGATCGGAATCGCCGGCGATTTCACGGGATCCGAGCAGGAAGGTCTCTTCGTCACCGGCAATGCGGGCGACGACCACCATGCCCTGCTCGACGATTCCGTCATCGGCCGGAGCTTCGCCCACCTGGGCATCGCGCAGGAGCGCGGTCAGCTGGCGGATGCGGGCCTCGATCTTGCCCTGCTCTTCCTTGGCGGCGTGGTATCCACCGTTTTCCTTGAGGTCGCCCTCCTGACGGGCGGCTTCGATCTTCTGTACGATCTCCGCACGGCCAGGGCCGGAAAGGTGGTCCAGCTCTGCCTTCAGGCGGTCAAATGCGTCCTGGGTAAGCCAAGCTGCAGGCGCGCTGTTGGTGGTCGACACGGACTTCTCCTTATGGATCTGACAAGCAAAGACCCCGCCGGTGCAGGCCACTCGTGGAACTCAGCAACCAACTCAGCGGGGTTAAGGTATTGATCCAGTGTAGTCAATGGTGTGGACAAACCCAAGCTCACTGAGTCGCGGGTCACACCTTTGCTATTTGCTGCCGTCTACAATCCAGCAGTTGTCCACGACTGCGGACACGGCCTCGGACTCGGTGCGCAGGATGGTCCTTTGGGCGGTTGTCTGGCCGCCGTCGGCCCCTGCTTTGGGGGCGTTCGGGCCGATCTCGACGACTTTCCAGCCGACCACCGCGAACTTGGAGTCCAGGGCCTTGACCGCGCATTTCGCGGTGGCATCAGGGTTCTTGGTGACCTGGAAATCGACCGACAGCTGGGTGGCGTCGGTGGCGCTGTAACCGATGTCCTTGAAAGACACAGACGACTGCGAGGAAGACGTGGTGACCCAGAACAAGAGCCCGATGGCCACGAGAAGGACGGCGATGACGATGTTCCGTTTGGTTTTCCCTCCGAAGGCGCGCTTTTGGCTGCCGTAGCGATTGGCTAGGCTGGTAGTTGCCGGCAGCGCCGTGCCCGATGGGTCTTCCGAAGTCACCCACCTAGTTTAGTGGGCTTCCGGCGCCTTCCCGCACACAGCGGAGCGGCACGCGTTAGAAACTCCTGATCAGTTCACAGTCGTCAGCAAGCCCAGAACAGCATTACCTGGAAAGAGGAACCGTACCGGATGAGCACATCCACCAGCCCCGACACGCAGCTCCGGCTGCTCACCGTCCACGCACACCCGGACGACGAGTCAAGCAAGGGCGCGGCAACCATGGCGATGTATGCGGCTTCCGGCGTGGAGGTCATGGTGGCTACGTGCACTGACGGTTCCCGCGGGGACATCCAGAACCCGGCCATGGAGTCGGCTCCACACCCGAAGCGGGACATGGCAGGCGCGCGCCGCTTGGAAATGAAACAAGCTGCCGCGGTCCTGGGAATCAAGCAGCGGTGGTTGGGTTTTGTGGATTCCGGACTGCCCGACGGCGATCCGTTGCCACCCCTGCCTAGCGGCTGCTTTGCGCTTCAGCCCCTTGAGCGGGCGGCGGCACCGCTGGTCCGCTTGGTCCGCGACTTCAAGCCGCACGTCATAGTGAGCTACGACGAAAACGGCGGCTACCCGCATCCGGACCACATCATGGCCCACAAGGTCGCCGTCGAAGCTTTCCACGCTGCCGGCGACCCGGAGCGCTACTCCGGGACAGGCGAAAGCTGGGCGCCCAGCAAGCTGTACTACGATCGCGCCTTCAGCCCCGACCGTTTCCGCGCCTTGCATTTCGCGCTCGAAGAGGCGGGCCTGCAATCGCCTTATGCCGAACGCCTGGCTTCCTGGCTCGAAGCCGACGCGGAAGGCCATACTCCGCCGAGGCCGATGCACCAGACCACTACGCAAGTGGATTGCGGTGACTACTTCGAGGCCCGTGACGACGCACTCAGGGCGCATCGGACCCAGATTGATCCCCTTGGATTCTTCTTCGCGGTATCCCCGGAGATGCAGCGCAGGGCCTGGCCGTGGGAGGACTACACGCTGGTCGACTCCCGTATCCCGGCTGAACTGCCGGAAAAGGACCTGTTCGCAGGGCTAAGATAGGATCGCCGGCGATTTCTATCAAGCGTAGAAGTCGCCACCGGCTGGAAACTCCCATAGAAGGTTTGAACCGTGCACCACTTTCTCATCGCCCTGGCCACGACCCCGTCGCCTACCCCGACCCCGTCGCTGCGCCCCGGCTTGTCGGAAGACCAGGTGACCCCGGGCACCTGGGGTTTCGTCCTGACTGCCTTCATCGTGGTGCTCACGACCTTCCTGATCGTTGACATGGTGCGCAGGATCCGGCGGGTACGGTACCGCGCCCAGGTTGAGGAAGCCCTCGTCGGCGAGACCGACGGCGCTGAGGCTGAGGGCACTGAGATTGACGGCACTGCAATCGACGGCACCGGGACCGATGGCGCCGGGACCGGCGGCGTCGTCCCGGGCAAGCCGGGCGTTAAAGAATCCGACGGCGATGCCGGCTCCGGAGCCCGCTGACCCGGGCACCACCCGGGAATGGCCGGGGGCGTCAAACGCCCTTGGTTCGGAGCCGTCCGCCTATCTCCGCCAGCATGCGGACAATCCGGTGCACTGGCGGCCGTTCGGCGATGAGGCCTTCGCCTTTGCGGCGGCCCGCGATGTACCCGTTTTTCTCTCTATCGGCTATGCCGCGTGCCATTGGTGCCACGTCATGGCTCACGAGTCGTTCGAAGACGAGGACATAGCCGACTATCTGAACGCCCATTTCGTGGCCATCAAGGTAGACCGCGAAGAACGCCCCGACGTGGACTCGATCTACATGGCAGCCACCCAGGCAATCAGCGGCGAGGGCGGCTGGCCGATGTCCGTCTTCCTGACTCCCGACGGCTTGGCCTTCCATGCAGGCACCTATTTCCCGCCGACCCCACAGCCGGGAAGGCCGTCCTTCCGCCAAGTGCTTGAAGCGGTCCAAGAGGCGTGGCTGGAACGCCGTGACGCCGTCGAGCAGAACGCGCGACGGCTCGCCGCCGGCATGGCCGACGCCCAGCTGGCCGCGGCGGTGTTCCTCGACCGGCCGTCAGAAAGCCTGGACAGAAGCCTGCTATCCGAAGCTGTGCGTCACCTCGCCCGCTCGGAGGACCCCGACGACGGTGGCTTCGGCGGCGCTCCCAAGTTCCCGCCGTCGGCCATTCTTGAGTTCCTGATACGGCACGCCGCCGTGCCGTCGGATACCTCGGACGCCGCCCGCGACATGGCGGGCCGCACTCTCGCCGCCATGGCCGGTTCCGCACTGTGCGACCAGCTCGACGGCGGCTTCGCCCGGTATTCCGTGACCGCGGATTGGTCCGTGCCGCATTTCGAGAAGATGCTTTACGACAACGCCCAGCTTCTCCGCGCTTACGTCCACTGGGTACGGCTGAGCGGCGACTGGGTCCTGCCTGCCGGCGAGGCAGCAAGTGTGGCGTTGCGGGTGGCGGACTGGATGCTGGATTCGCTCGGCGTGGGCGATCCCGCGACCCCGGGCGGACTCGCATCCTCGCTCGACGCCGATACCGTGGTGGACGGAGTTCATCATGAAGGCGCGTCCTCCCTGTGGACTCCTGCAAGCCTCGAAGCCGTGCTTGGCCCGGGGGACGGCGCGGCCGTGGCCCGGCTCATGAACGTGGGGCCGTCCGGGACGGTCTCGGAGCTTGGATCTCCGCTCCATCCCGGGCGCCGGCTGTCCGGGGCGGAATCGCTGTTGTGGAACCGCGTCAGGCCCGCCCTGCGCGCCGCACGCTCGGCCCGCCCCCAGCCGGCCCGGGACGACAAGGTCGTGGCGGGCTGGAACGGCCTGGCCATCGCGGCGCTTGCCGAAGCCGGAGCGGTCCTGGACAGGCCGGAACTGGTGACCGCGGCGGAAAGCGTGGCCGAGTACCTCATGCGCGTGCATTGGCGTCCGGCGGCCGGCCCCGAAACACTCAGTGCCTCAAACGCCGGCACCTCAAAGCCCGGGGCGGGGGTGCTGATCAGGGTCTCGCACGACGGCGTTGCGAGAGGGATCAGCGGCCTGCTGGAAGACTACGCGTTTTGTGCCGAAGGCTTCCTGGCTCTCTACGCCGTGACTGGCCAGCGGAGCTGGTACGTGTTCGCGGAGGAGCTGATCAGCGGAGCCTGCGCGCGCTTCGTGGTGGACGGCAGATTGTCGGACTCTGTGGGGGAGTCGGCCCAGGTATTCAACGCGCAGGGCCAGCACGCGGGCCTGGACCCCTTCGACAATGCGGCCCCGAGCGGGGCGGCGGCCTTTGCCGGAGTGTTGCTGAGCTATGCGGCGTATTCCGGTTCGCACGAGCACCGAGCCATGGCAAGCAGCATCCTCTCGCTCCTGCCGCCGATAGCCGGGCGGGCGCCCAGGGTGGCGGGATGGCTGCTTGCGACCGCCCAGGCGGCCTTGGCCGGTCCCATAGAGGCCGCCGTATCCGGCCCTCCAGGCGGGAAGCAGCTGGAACTCCATCGCGCTCTGTTGGCTTCGCCGAGCCCCGGGCTGGTGGTCGCGGTCCAGCTCGGTATGGCTGGCGAAAAAGCCGACGGCGACGGCGCGCCGCCCGGGTTCCGCGCCAAGGAACCGGAGGTGCCATTGCTTGAGTCGCGCACGGCAGCTGCGGACGGCTCGCCACAGGTGTATTTGTGCCGGGGGATGGTGTGTGACCTGCCGCTTGGCTCCGTTGAGGAACTCGTGCAGCGCCTTGACGCGATGACGGAGGCCGCAGGCTAGCTCAGCACGGCAATCATGATTGCGGCGAAATGTGCGGCGAAGGCCAGCACCGTGAGGGCGTGGAAGAGTTCATGGAAGCCGAAGTTCAACGGACTGAAGTTGGGCCTCTTGATCCCGTAGAAAACGGCGCCAGCGATGTAGAGGGCCCCGCCCACACAGATCAGGATCGCGGCCGGAACGTTCGCGGCGAAGAACTCCGGCAGGTAGAACAACGCGCCGCAGCCCAGTGCGACGTAGATGGGCACGTAGAGCCAACGTGGAGCGCCGGTCCAGAGAACCCGGAACAGCACTCCCAGTAGTGCTCCGGACCAGATCACCCACAACAGGAGCACGGCCTTGGGGCGCTCCAGGAGGGACCACGCCAGGGGTGTGTAGCTGCCCGCGATCACGAGCATGATGTTGGTGTGGTCCAGGCGTTTGAGGACCATCCTGGTCTTCGGCTCCCAATTGCCGCGGTGGTAGACCGCGGACACGCCGAAGAGCAGTACACCCGTCATAGCGTAGATGGCGGAGGCGATTTTGCGATCCGTCGTAGGCGCCATCGTCACTAGGACGATCCCTGCCGCGACGGCGAAAGGCGTGGCCACAGCATGTATCCAGCCGCGCCACCTTGGTTTGGTTGTGAGCAGCTCCGACATCGTTAAAGCGTAACCCGCGGGCGGATAAGTTACTGCCGAGTAGCACGTTTTGCGATCGTTTTCCGCTGCTCAGGTGTGCCGACTGCCCGCCTTGGGAAGGTAGCCTTGGTGGTGCGCCTACGGCAGAAGTCCGGAGGTGCCGATCGTTGTTTGGCCGAAGGGTTGGCTGCCAACCAGGCTGGCCGCCGTCGTCGTTTGTTTCGCTTTTCACATGCTGTTCAAAGGAAGTCAGGTGAGTGTCCGGATGGAGTGGCCCGGCTTCCTCTACGGCTTCTACGAGCGCAAACTGCTCCGTTCGCTCGAACAAGAGAAGATTCCCCGGCACATCGGCGTCATGGTTGATGGCAACCGCCGCTGGGCGCGGCAATTCAACGCTCCCACCAGCGAAGGCCATCAAGCGGGCGCGGACAAGATCCACGAATTCCTCGGCTGGTGCCAGGAACTCGGAGTCAAAGTCGTCACGCTCTACATGCTATCGACGGACAACATGAACCGTTCCGGCGAAGAACTCGAACTGCTTATGGGAATCATCGCCAACACCCTTGATCGCTTGGATGACGACGCCGATATCTCGGTCCACGCCATGGGTGCGCCGGAGCTCCTTCCGGACTATCTCGCCGAGCGGCTCAACAAGCTCACGGCCCGCACACCGATCCGCGAGCGGCTCCATGTGAATGTGGCCGTCGGGTACGGCGGACGGCGCGAGATCGTTGACGCCGTGCGGGAACTGCTGCACGACGCCGTCGCGCACGGCCGCGACATCACCGAGCTGGCCGATGAGCTTTCAGTGGACGATATCTCGCGTTTCCTCTACACGCGCGGCCAGCCGGACCCCGATCTGGTAATCCGCACGTCAGGTGAACAGCGTTTGTCAGGTTTCCTCATGTGGCAAAGCGCCTACAGCGAGTTCTATTTTTGCGAGGCCCTCTGGCCCGCGTTCCGCAAGGTTGATTTCCTGCGGGCACTGCGGGACTATGCCGGCCGCCAGCGTCGCTTCGGTTCCTGAGACGGTGAACTTCCCGGTGCGCACCCGTTTACGGGAAGTTCACATTTTGTCTACACGAATCGCCGTTTGGGCTAACCGGAAATGTAATCGCACGGGAATACGTTAATCCCATCAGTAGGCAAACCGCCTGCTGATCGGGGAGGCCAGTAGATGGAGCGAATCATCGCACCAGTTACGTGGGGGGCCGCGCCCGGCCTTCCGGCCGAGCCGCCTCACGAATAAGCCGGGTTCGCCCGGGGCTGGAGTCGATGTGGCTATTTCTGAGCAACTGCCCGTAGTCGTTTCCGACGGGGAAAGTTCAGCTACCTCTCGCACCAAGCGGGCCAACGATGGGCGGACTGCAAAGTCCGGAACCCCGACAGGCCGAAGCTATGTGATTGACACTTCCGTATTGCTTTCCGATCCGCACGCCCTGTTGCGCTTCGCGGAGCACGAAGTCATTGTCCCGATCGTGGTGATCACCGAATTGGAGGGCAAACGCCACGATCCCGAATTGGGTTACTTCGCCCGCAAGGCCCTCAGGCTCCTGGATGACTTGCGCATCGAGCACGGTGGCTTGAATCAACCCATCCCGATCGGATCCGACGGCGGCACGCTGCGTGTCGAGATGAACCATGTGTCAACCGAAGTGCTGCCGGCAGGATTCCGCGGCGCGGACAACGACAGCCGCATCCTGGCAGTCGCCAAGAACCTCGCCAACGAAGGCCACAACGTCACGGTCGTCTCCAAAGACCTCCCCATGCGCGTCAAAGCCTCCGCGATGGGGCTGTTCGCGGACGAATACCGCAATGAACTCGTCAAGGACTCCGGCTGGACCGGCATGGCAGAGATCGAAGCCAGCGAGGATGAAATCACCACCCTGTACGGGCACGAACCGGTTTTCATCCCGGCAGCGGCCGAGCTTCCCGTCAATACGGGCCTGGTGCTGCTCTCCAACCGGGGCTCCGCCCTGGGCCGCGTGGGCGCGGACAAGCAAGTGCGGCTGGTCAAGGGCGACCGTGATGTCTTCGGACTGCACGGCCGCTCAGCTGAGCAACGGCTTGCGATCGACCTGCTCATGGATCCCAGCGTCGGAATCGTTTCGATCGGCGGCCGGGCGGGCACTGGAAAGTCGGCCCTGGCCTTGTGTGCCGGACTCGAGGCCGTCTTGGAGCGCCGGGAACACCGCAAGGTGATTGTCTTCCGGCCGCTGTACGCGGTGGGCGGACAGGAACTCGGGTACCTGCCAGGTTCCGAGGCAGAGAAGATGAACCCCTGGGCGCAGGCGGTCTTCGACACCCTCGGTGCACTCGTCAGCCAGGAAGTCGTCGAAGAAGTCATGGACCGGGGCATGCTCGAAGTCATGCCGCTGACCCACATCCGCGGACGTTCGCTCCACGATGCGTTCGTCATCGTAGACGAGGCCCAGTCGCTCGAAAAGAACGTGCTCCTCACGGTCATGAGCCGCATCGGCCAGAACTCCAAGATCGTCCTGACCCACGACGTCGCCCAGCGCGACAATCTCCGCGTCGGCCGGCACGACGGCGTTGCCGCCGTCGTCGAGACCCTCAAGGGGCACCCGCTGTTCGGCCACATCACCCTGACCCGCTCCGAACGCTCGCCGATCGCGGCCCTCGTGACGGAACTGCTTGAAGGGGCGGAAATCTAAGGCCCCATTGTGCGGAGGGCCGTGGCCGGGTTCGCCGGGCCACGGCCCTCCGCCGATCCTTGTGCCTCCGTCACTGACGCTCGCTCACGTTTGTCGGGTTTTCTGCTGACGCTCGCTCACATACCTAAGAAGTTGGCTGTAGTCTCGTGGCCCTCTACCTTTAGCTTCCAGTCCGGTCTGATGAACGATTCCGGAGTGAGTCGAACGCGTTGGACTTCCCCGACGTCGGTGCCCCATTGGTCGCGGTAAATGCCGTTGGGTTCATAGCCGAGGCTGGCGGAAACGCCCAAGGATTGCTTGTTCCAAATGGCAGCTTCGGAGGTCGCTACTTCGGCGTTCAGGTAGTCGAAGGCGTAGCTGAGGGCTGCCGCGCGCATCTCCTTGCCGAGGCCTTGGCCTTGCGCGCCTTTCTTGAGCCAGGAGCCGGTGGACACAGTCTTCAACGATGCGAAGTTCTTCGCCTCCAGATCCTGGCAGCCAATGAAATCGTCGTTGTGCCAGATGCCGAGGAGGAGCATCCATGATTCCGGAGTCATTCCTGCGCGGCAGCGCCAGTACCACCGGGCCATGTTGGCACCCAACTCATCTTCGGGCAGTTCAGTCCAGGGATTGCTGAAGGGGGACCTCCCTGGCTCGTGAATGCCGCTGAGGGCTGCCCCGACCGCTGCGGGGATGTCAGCGTCCTGGATGGGGCGCAAGACCAAGCGGGGTGTGATCAGGGTAAGGCCGAAGGTGGGCCAGATGGCGCTTAGCTCGTTCATCGGGGAAGCCTAGCGGACACGCCGCGAAAGCCCGTCATCTGTCGACCCGGGCCACCGGAATAGTGAGCGCCGGTTGGGCGGAAGGGGCGTATATGTGAGCGGGCGTTCGGCGAAAGGGGCGTATATGTGAGCGGGCGTTCGGCGAAAGGGGCGTATAGGTGAGCGGGGGTTGGGCGGAAGGGGCGTATATGTGAGCGGGGGTTCCTGGGGGCCTGCCCTTACGAACGGGGGCCGATGTCCCAGCTAATGTGCTTCCGGACGTCGGTGAGATTCATCGATTCGGCGAGGAACAGATCGTCCAGCATGTATTCATCCACGCCTAGAATCCGCATCCAATGCCCCTGACCTGCGGTATTGCCGTCGAGCGATTGGCTGGAAACGCACACGCCCGTTCCCGAGTCCACGCGCAAGAGCGTGCGTCCGGGGAAGCAGAGCGGCGTCGCCGCATCAGACGCCACGTAGCTGGATCCCGGCGTCGCGATGGTTTCGAGAGCTGGGCGCCCTTCGTGATCCACTTCCCGGATGGGGCCGAACGACACCCGGTTGGACTCGGGAAACTCCATCGGCACGGGAGCGTTCCCGGCGAGCTCGACAGGATCGAGGGCTGCCGCGAGCCGACCGTTCCCGAACGACGGTTCGCCGTAGGCCGCTTCGGGACGCCGGCGGACCAAGCCCGCGGAGTCGTAAACGGGGGTGACCAAGTGGGCCGGCAACAGCCACGACTTGCGCTTGGAACCAAGGTAAAGCCCGTCGCGGGAGTCGTTGATGCCCGTAGTGCTATGCAGCAACGCGCCATCGACGGTTTCGAGCCGAAGCGCTCCCGGGCGGCGCAGCCATGCACGCACTGTGGCATCCGGGTTGCCCGGCCGGTCCAGGTATTCGAACCTCAGGCTGGTCCATTTCCACGGGGAGGAACGGCAGAGGTTTCGGAAGGTGGAGGACATGTCGGCGTCGGAATTGCCTTGGATTTCTGCACTGTAACGCCCCATATCCACAGTCTAAGGGTGCGTGACCGGCGCAGCTTTGAGAAAACCGATAACATCCGAGGGTGATCCGAAGACTCGGCGAATTGTGGGGGACCAGTGTCCCGGCCTTCTGGCTGCTGCTCGCAGCTTGCGTGTACTTTGCGGTCATGGCTGCCCGCCTCACGGTCATCGACGTCCGACACCACCTGCTGCCCAACCGGATCGTGTTCCCGTCCTATGCCATCGCCGGTGTATTGCTGCTCGGCGCAGCGGCAGCTGTCACCCTGTCCAGCGGAGCGGCAGCGAACCTTAGCGCCGGAGCGGCAGGGTCCGCGCGCGACGGCGGTGCCTCCTTCCTGGGGGTGCCCGCCTTGGGAGTCGTGGCCGGGGGAGCAGTGCTTTGGTTGTTCTACTTCATCCTGCGATTGGTGTACCCGCCCGGGATGGGCTTCGGCGACGTCAAATTGGCCGGTGTGCTCGGCCTATACCTTGGCTACCTGGGGTGGACGCATGTTTTCGCCGGAACGTTTGCGGCGTTCCTCTTCGGCGGGCTGTGGAGCCTTGGAGTCCTGGCCGCCCGGCGAGGAACCCTGAAATCATCAATACCATTCGGGCCGTTCATGCTGGCCGGTGCCGCCGCGGCGATGTTTGCCCTGCCGGCGTGAGGAGCAGTGAACAAGGCGGAGCGAGAGGCGACCGTTTTGAGCAGCCTTGTCCGCTGTCATTCGGGCATCGCCGGTGGGATACTCGCCCTACTAGCGGATCCGATCCGGAAGGGGAGGCAGTGCTCTTGTTGATGATGGCTGTTTCAACGGAAGCGGGCTAGGCCGTGGCGATCCCGGAATTCATCCGGGAAATCCGCGAGAAGATCGGCAACGACCCGCTGTGGCTGCCCGGGGTTAGGGGCGTAGTCCTGGATGACGAGAACCGGGTCCTGCTGTGCCAACGGGCCGACAACGGCCGGTGGACCTTGATCACCGGAATGCTGGAACCGGGGGAGCACCCGGCCCCCGGTTTGCTCCGCGAGATCTTCGAGGAGACCGCAGTTGTGGCCGAAACCGAGCGCATCCTGGCGGTGGGCGTGATCGGCCCGGTCATGTACCCCAACGGAGACGTGTGCGACTTCCTGGATATTGCCTTCAAATGCCGTTATGTCTCGGGGGAGGCCCGCGTCAACGACGACGAGTCAATCGCCGTCGGCTGGTTTGCCCTCGACGAGTTGCCTGAGATCAGCGCCGGCCACCGCGAAACCATCCGACTGGCGTTGGAGCCGGGCTCCGCCGTCGCGTATCAGCGCGATTGACGGGCCGCGAGGATCGCGCGGGCAGCGAAGAGGCACGCCGCGGCACCGCAAGCAATTGCGCCGACGAGGGTCCACCATTCACCCTTGGCGGAGGCTATGGAGACGGCCAGAAGCCCGAAAAGGACCGCCCCTAATCCCCATCGAACGGCCGGGCTGATGTTCGCGGATTCTTCGGGCTCTGAACTCATGGGTTCCAGCCTAAGCCAAACGCCCGGACCAGCGGACATGCCCGGCTTTGCATCCGGGCAGTGGGCATGTTCCCCATATGTCCACTGGTCCGAGCCAAGGCCGGGCATGTCCTGACGTCAGCGCCGGGCGAGCTCACCGTCATTGTCGCCCACCGGGGCGGACTCCGGCTCAGCGGCTGGGTCGACGGACGCCCCGACGGCCCCCTCTGCGTCCGCCCCGACGGCCCCCTCGGAGGTTCCTCCGAGGCGTTCGGCTTCAAGGCGTTCCGCCTCCTCGCCCCCGACTGCCTCGCCCCGGGCCACCATTCCGGCGGTGTCGGAGAGCGGGATCTGCTTGAGGGTGATCGCGAGCAGGAGGGCGATGGCGATGAACGGGATCAGGTACCAGAACACGGGTGCCAGTGAATCGGCGTAGGCGTTGACGATGGCGTCCTTGACCTGAACCGGCAGTTGGGCCAGCGTCTGAGGATCAAGCTTGCTGGTGGACTGTGCAGCCTGTGCAGCAGAAGCCCCGGCGCCTGTGAATGCCTTGGTGAGGGACTCGGCCAGCCGCGTGGTGAAGATCGAGCCGAAAACGGCCACGCCCAACGAAGCCCCGACCTCACGGAAGTAGTTGTTGGTGCTCGTTGCCGTGCCGATCTGCTCGGCCGGAACCGCGTTCTGGATCACCAGGACGATGACCTGCATGATCAAGCCCAGGCCTGCGCCGAAGATGAAGAGCTGGATGCAGATGACCCAGATCGGAGTCGCCGCCGTGAGGGTGGTGAGCCACAACATCGCAACGATTGTGAGGCTCGCGCCGAGGATCGGGAACATCTTGTACTTGCCGGTCTTGGAGATGCGGATACCGGAGTAGATGGACGTACCCATGAGTCCAACCATCATCGGCAGCATGAGCAGGCCGGAGACGGCGGCTGAGGTACCAGAGGACATCTGCAGGAACGTCGGCACGAAGGCGATGGCGGCGAACATGCCCAGGCCGAGGGTGAAGCCGATGGCGGTTGCGTTGATGAAGATCCGGTTCTTGAACAGGCTCAGCGGAATGATGGGGTCTTCTGCCTTGCGCTCCACGAGGACGAAGAGGAAGGCAGCGAGCACCATGCCGGCGCCGAAGGCCCAGGTGAGGGGGGAGTCCCATCCTTGGTCCTTCTTGCCGCCGAAGTCGGTGAAGAAGATTAGGCAGGCCGTGGCAGCGGACAGCAGCAGGACTCCAAGGATGTCGATGCGCTTTTCGGCCTTCTTGTTCGGCAGGGTGAGCGTGAACCAAGCGATGGTGAACGCCGCAATGCCGACGGGGATGTTGATGTAGAAGGCCCATTCCCAGGTCAGGTGATCGACGAAGAAGCCGCCCAGAAGCGGACCGGCCACGGCGGAGAGGCCGAAGATGGCACCAAGGGGGCCCATGTACTTGCCGCGTTCCTTGGCAGGCACGATGTCCGCGATGATGGCTTGCGACAGGATCATCAGTCCGCCGCCGCCCAGGCCCTGGATGGCGCGGAAGATCACGAAGCCCCAGAAGTCGGTGGCGAAGGCACAACCGATGGAAGCTACGGTGAACAAACCGATGGCAATCAGGAACAGGTTCCTCCGGCCCAGGATGTCACCGAACTTGCCATAGATCGGCATGACGATGGTTGTGGCGAGCAAATAGGCCGTGGTGATCCAGGCCTGGTTCTCCACGCCGCCGAGCTTGCCGACAATAGTGGGCATGGCCGTGGACACGATGGTCTGGTCCAGGCTGGAGAGCAGCATTCCGGCGATGAGCGCCGAGAAAATGATCCAGATCCTTCTCTGGGTCAAGAGCAGCGGTGCGGCTGCTTTGGTCTTGAGAGTGGTACTCACGGTTGGTCCTTCTGGGGTTCGACGGGGTTGGTGTCCAGCGGTTGGGCGAAGAGCGCGCGTGCTGCCTTGAGGTTCTGGTCCAGCAATTCGCGGTAGGGCTCGGTGTTCTCTTCGGAAAAGAACTGTTTACTCGTCTTCTTGGTGACGGCGCCGAAGACCGCGGCGGCCATGATGATCTCGGGGTGGTCTGCGGTAAGGCCTTCCCGGGCGGCGATGAGCTCGGCGAACTGGCGCTCGCGGACTTCGCCTTCGCGGGTCAACCGGCCCAGGAGCTGGGGCTCGGCCGTGACTGCCGCGATGAGCTGGCGGATCTCCGATGGGCTGACGGTGGACCGCTCGAGGACGGCCAGGGTGAAGCGGCGCAGAGCGGACAACAGCGAGTCGGAGATCGTGCCGATTGCACGGGCCGGGTTGCGGTGGAAGGCCTCCAGCGCCTCTTCGGGAAGCTCGTCGGAGAACGAGCCGATCACCGCGTCTTCCTTGGTGTGGAAGTAGTTGAAGAACGTCCGCCGAGAGATCCCGGCCTGTTCGCAGGCTTCTTCGACGGTGAAACCGTTGAGTCCGCGTTGGGCGGTCAGGGACCGTGCGACGGCGGAGATCGCCGCGCGGGTCTGAGCACGCTTGCGCTCCCGGAGTCCGCCGTCATTAATTGCACTATTTTCCACAAAGTAAAGTTTTGCACTTCTTGTCCAAAAGTGCAAGAAAGCTCCTGTGGGCGGAAACGACGACGGCGGCCGGCACCTTCCGTGGGGAAGGCGCCGGCCGCCGTCGGGCTGGCCAGCGGGGCTGGAGGGAGACTAGGCCTTGTGGGCCGGGCGGGTCATGGTGGTGACGTCGAGGGCCTTGTCGAGCTGCTCTTCGGTCAGTTCGCCGCGCTCGAGGTAACCAAGGGAGATCACGGCTTCGCGGATGGTCAAACCCTCCGCAACGGCCTTCTTGGCGATCTTTGCCGCTGCTTCGTAGCCGATGAATTTGTTCAGCGGGGTCACGATGGACGGGGAAGCCTCGGCCAGGAAGCGGGCGCGCTCCACGTTGGCCGTGATGCCGTCGATCATCTTGTCGGCCATGACGCGGCTCGTGTTGGCCAGGAGCCGGATGGATTCGAGCAAGTTGGCAGCCATCACGGGGATGCCGACATTGAGCTCGAAGGCACCGTTCGTGCCGGACCAGGCGATGGCGGTGTCGTTGCCGATGACCTGGGCGCAGACCATGATCGATGCTTCGCAGATGACCGGGTTGACCTTGCCCGGCATGATCGACGAGCCCGGCTGGAGGTCCGGGATGGAGATTTCGCCAAGCCCCGTGTTGGGGCCGGAGCCCATCCAGCGCAGGTCGTTGTTGATCTTCATGAAGGAGATGGCGATGTTGCGCAGCTGGCTGGAGCCCTCGATGAGGCCGTCGCGGTTGGCCTGCGCTTCGAAGTGGTCGCGCGCCTCGGTCAGCGGCAGGCCGGTGTCGGCTGCGAGGAGCTCGATGACGCGCTCCGGGAAGCCTTCCGGGGTGTTGATGCCGGTGCCGACCGCGGTTCCGCCCAGGGGGACCTCGGCGACGCGGGGGAGGGCGGCGTTGATGCGCTCAACGCCGTAGCGGACCTGCGCGGCGTAGCCGCCGAACTCCTGGCCCAAGGTCACCGGAGTGGCGTCCATGAGGTGGGTGCGTCCGGACTTGACGACGTCCTTGAACTCCACGGCCTTGCGGTCCAGGGAAGCAGCCAGGTACTCGAGGGCCGGGATCAGGTCGTTGATCAGGGCCGACGTCGCGGCGACGTGGACCGACGTCGGGAAGACATCGTTGGAGGACTGCGAAGCGTTGACGTGGTCGTTCGGGTGGACAACCTTATCGCTCCCGGCGGCCGAGAGGGCACGAGTCGCCAGTTCAGCGATGACCTCGTTGGTGTTCATGTTGGACGATGTACCCGAACCGGTCTGGAAGACGTCGATGGGGAAATCGCCGTCGTACTTTCCGGCGGCAACCTCATCGGCAGCGTTGGCAATCGCCTCGGCGAGCTCGCCGTCGAGCACTCCCAATTCTGCGTTCGCCAGGGCCGCGGCCTTTTTGACGCGGGCCAGGGCCTCGATGTGTGCGCGCTCAAGCGTCTTGCCGGAGATCGGGAAGTTCTCCACGGCGCGCTGCGTCTGGGCGCGGTACAGGGCGTTCACAGGAACGCGAACTTCGCCCATCGTGTCATGTTCAATACGGAACTCGGCCGTGTTGGATTCTTGAGTGGAAGTCATGGGGCTAGCTTATGGCGAGCAGCCGCTTGACCGAAAACCGGCGGGGCAAAGCTACGGCCGTTGTTTGCCGTCCCTTCGGGGGCGGCCCGGCATCCGGCCTAGAGCTTGCCGATCCCGGAAACCAGCGCCGCGCGGCCTTCGTCCAGTTTGTAGGAAAGCCCGACGACGGCGGCCCGGCCGTCGTCGATCGCGGCGGAAATCACACGGGAACTGTCGGCCAAGCGGCGAGCTGTCTGCTTGACGTGCTCCACCACCATCTCGTTGACGTCCGTCTGCTCGTTGCGCAGTGCGGTGAGGACGGACGGCGTGATCCGCTCTACGAGTGAACGGATGAAACCTGCGGGCATTTCACCGGTCTCCACTGCGCTCTTGGTCGCGGTCACTGCGCCGCAGCTGTCGTGGCCAAGGATCACGATGAGTGGGACATGCAGTTCGGAGATGCTGTATTCAAGCGAGCCGAGGACGGCGTCGTCAATCACCTGCCCGGCCGTGCGGACCACGAAAGCATCGCCGAGGCCGAGGTCAAAGATGATCTCAGCGGCCAGGCGGGAATCCGAACACCCGAAGATCACGGCAAAGGGATGCTGGTCCTCGACCAGGGAATGCCGGCGGGAAGCGTCCTGGTTGGGGTGCAACGATTCCCCGGCGACAAAGCGTTCGTTTCCTTCGCGCAGACGGCGCCAGGCAAGGGCAGGAGTCAGATAGGTAGCCACGGCGCTACTTTACGGCTTTGCGGTGGCAGGCTGCGAAACTGTGTCGCCCGGCTTCGTGCTCGCGTCCGCGGAAGCGACGGGAGCTGCGTCCATTGCTTTCACCACGGCGGCGGCCAATGTGGAGAACTCGTCCAGTCCTGCGCTGCCGCTCAGGATGATCGTGGTGCCGCGGTAGTTCAGGACCATGCTGCGGTTGCCCTTGGCCGTGTCACGGAGTTCCCAGTCGTGGCCGCCGGCGCTGCGCGTGCCTGTAACCGGAGCGCTGCCGGCCTGCTGGAAAATCCAGGTTGGATTGGCCTTGCGGGTCTGGACAATTCCGATGAACGCCTGCTTGGGAGTGACGTATCCGACCTCCCATGTGGGTACGCCATCGCCGGTCCCGGATACCCAGCGGGCGTAGTTCGGACTAAATGTGTCGCCGGTATCCGGCGCCACAGGTGTGAAACCCGCCACATCTTTCGCGTTGGCTGCGGTTGCGGCCACATCGACGTTGGGCTTGTAACCGTTGCTCTTTGGCGCCGGATTCATGAGCACAATCGGCAGGAACGCCAGCACGCAGAGGAGCAACGCGATGAGCATACCAATCACCGACGCATTCGCCCTTTTGGCTGCTTTCGCCGGGATAACGGGCTTCACCGCAGGCTGACCGGCGTCGTCGGTGCCGGCTGCGCCCGTGCCTCCGCTGGCGGAGGGGGCGGCGGCAATTGCTTTGTCTTGCGTTTCACTCACGATTCAATAGTCTCCTATCCAAGCGGCTAATACACATCGGCCGGTCCGCGCAAGGGGCGTTCCGGGAGTTGGTCATCCCATGACCGTGAGGCCCCGCCGCGACTATGATCTCTTGTAGAGGAATCATTCAGGCCGCCAAGCGCAGCCATTCCTGGTCCCACGAATCGCGTCATCGAAGAAGAGGTTCACGTGTCTCCAGCGCCAATGTCCCAGAAGTATTCCACGATTTCGCCGGCGCTCGCCGTCGGGACCGATGAGCCGGACCGCAACCTGGCCCTCGAACTTGTCCGGGTTACCGAAGCCGCCGCGATTGCAGGCGGCCACTGGGTTGGATTCGGCGACAAGAACAAGGCAGACGGCGCCGCCGTTGACGCCATGCGCTCCTTCCTCCACACCGTCCATTTCAACGGCGTCGTTGTCATTGGCGAGGGTGAAAAGGACGAAGCTCCGATGCTCTTCAACGGCGAGCACGTCGGTGACGGCACCGGACCCGAGTGCGACGTCGCCGTCGACCCGATCGATGGAACCCGGCTGACTGCCTTGGGCATCAACAACGCCCTCGCCGTCCTGGCAGTGGCCGAACGCGGCACCATGTTCGATCCCTCCGCCGTGTTCTACATGGAGAAGCTCGTCACGGGCCCCGAAGCCGCCGACATGGTGGACCTGCGCCTGCCGGTGAAGCAGAACCTGCACTTGATCGCCAAGGCCAAGGGCGTCAAGGTCAACCAGCTCAACGTCATGATCCTGGACCGCGACCGCCACCGCCCGCTGGTGGAGGAAATCCGCGAAGCCGGTGCGCGCACCAAGTTCATCATGGACGGCGATGTAGCTGGCGCCATTGCGGCCGCACGTTCCGGCACCGGTGTCGACGCCCTGATGGGCATCGGCGGCACCCCGGAAGGCATCGTTGCAGCATGTGCCATCAAGTCCCTCGGCGGTGTCATCCAAGGCCGCTTGTGGCCCACGAGCGACGACGAGAAGCAGAAGGCCATCGACGCCGGACACGACCTCGAGCGCGTCCTCTCCACGAACGACCTCGTCACGAGCGACAACTGCTACTTCGCAGCCACCGGCATCACCGACGGCGACCTCCTCAGGGGCGTGCGCTACTCGAAGGACAAGGTCCTGACCCAGTCCATCGTGATGCGCTCCAAGTCCGGCACCATCCGCTTCGTCGACGGCGAGCACCAGGCCAGCAAGTGGGAAGGCTACGCCCGCAAGTAGGACCGACCGTCCCGCGCGAACTGGCAGCAAATGCCCTCTGAATCCAGATTTGGAGGCATTTGCTGCCAGTTCGCGTTAAGTCGCGGAATCCTTCCTGTGGATAACTCAATTTAGGGCTCGAAACCGGGCAAGAATTGAGCATGTCCCGGACTCCCATGCCGCCGCAGCTCCCAAACGGTTCCTTTCCGGCGTCGGCCGCTGCGACCCTCGGATTGAGCCAGAAGCAATTGCGGCGCGACGGCATTGTCACGTTATCGCGGGGACTGCGCCTGCCGTTGCACAGCACGGGAACGGCCGCGGAACACTTGCGGGGCTATATAGAGCTCGACCCCAAGTGTTGCCTGAGCCATGGCTCCGCCGCGCGGATCCTCGGCATCAGTTTGCCCAAAGCGCTTGAAGAGGACTGGCGGATCCACCTGGCTCGCCCGGGCGAGAGGTGGAAACCGCGGAGGCGGAATGTTGTTGGGCACCAATTCACGTTCAAACCCGGTGAAGTGATAGTGCTCGACGGCGTCCGGCTCACCTCGCCTGCCCGGACGTGGCTCGACTTGGCCCAAATGATGAGTATCGACGACATTGTGGCGGCAGGCGACTCGATCGTCGTCGAGCACGGGGAAAACCATCCCAGGCCGCGCGAGGCCTTGGCGACCATTGAGGAATTGAAGGCGATGGTCTCAGCCCATCCCGGTATGCGAGGCGTCCGCAAGGCCCGGCTGGCCCTGGATCTGGTTCGAGTCGGCGCGGATTCGCCGCAGGAAACGCAAATGCGCCTCATATTGCTGCATGCAGGGTTGCATGAACCCGCGCTGAACCACGTCATCCTCAACGAGTGGGGCGCTCCCGCTGTGTGGCCCGATGCCGCTTACCTCAAGGAGCGGGTCGCCCTCCAATACGACGGGCGGCACCATGGGGAAGCTGAGCAGTACCAGCGGGACATCAGGCGCCAGGCGTTGACGGAACGGCTGGGTTGGCGCGAAGTCCGGGTCCACCATGAGGATTTGCTCGGGCCCCGGCCGGAAGTGGTGGAAAAAGTCCGCCGGGCGCTGCGGGGAGGCCGCGAGTTGGCAGCAGATGCCCGCAAAATCGGTTTTTGAGGTCATCTGCTGCCAGTTCGCGCGTCAGCCGAGCTTTTCGCGCAGCTTCCGGGCCACTTGGTAGGCGCCGTAGCGGAGCTTGTTGACGGGAAGGTCCCACGTGCCTGGGTAGGCTATTTCGCGGCCGCCGAAGGACTTCTTGAAGGCGGTGAATCCGGCCCACTTGTGGTCAGGCTCGTCCTCCGGGGCCACGCCCCACAGGTCGACGTGCTTGAGCCCTTTGTCCTTTGCGTCCGCCATCAGCGTCACGAGCAATGGAATGCCCGCGCTGAGCTTGCGGTGCGTGTCATCGAGCGCCGCGTGGGCGTAGGTGCGCGTGTCGACGGAGTCGTACGCCAGGGCGGCGGCAATGGGTTCGCCCTCGAGTTCGGCGATGAACAGGGTGGCGGCACCGGCGGGCATGAGGGAGCGGGCCACCGAGCCGAGGTAGTCGTCGCTCTGGGGCTTGAAGCCGTTGCGTGCGGCAGTCATGTGCAGGAAGTCCAGAAGCACTGAGATCTCTTCAGGATCCTGCGAGGACCGGAAGGTGACACCCTTCTTGTGGATGTTGCGGTACAGGTTCCGGTTGGTGGGTTTCATGCCCGCGAGGACGTCCTTGAAATCGGCGCCCAGATCCACAATCCAGCTCAATTCCGGCTGCTGGTTTGACGGCGCCGGCTGCAGGCCGCGTCCCCGCAGGATCGCACCGGCTTCGGCGGCTTCGAACCCGGCGGTGACCGGTTCCATCCGGACAAACACCGCCCGGCTCCGGCGCGCGATCGCCACAAGTGCGGCTACAGCTTCGTCGAAGGCCTCCAACGAATCGGCCACGGGTCCGTAAGGCGTGTAAATGACCTTGCCCGCGGGGTTCTTTTCCTCCATAGCGAGGAAACTCCAGCCCGGGCCGGACTCCTCGTGCACGGTACGGCCGAGGGATCGCTGGAAGGACGCCCATGCGGGCGTCTGCAGGAAGTACTCCACGCTCTAGTTCCCCAGGCCTGTTGTGACGGCAAAGGCGACGCTGGTTCCCGTTGCGCCGGCAATCGGGTGCACCATGACGGGCTCTTCGGATGCCGGGATGAATGCGCTCCCGCCGCGCTCCACGGCGAGCTCGCTCTTGGGGGAGTCGAGCACCACGGAACCCGAAACCACGACGACGACGGCGGGACCGGCCTGGGCCATCGGCACGGGTTCCGCTCCGGGAGCCAACTCGATGCGCTGGAGTTGGAATTCCTTGAAGGGCGGCACATAGAGATCCTGGCCGAATCCGGAGGTCCTGGGTTCGATTCGCGGTACGCCGAGGGAAGCGAATTCGATAGTCTTCAGGAGCTCGGGGACATCGACGTGCTTAGGGGTGAGCCCGCCACGGAGCACGTTGTCCGAAGCCGCCATCACCTCCACGCCGAGGCCTTTCAGGTAGGCGTGGACGTTTCCGCCCGGCAGGTACACCGATTCGCCCGGGGACAGGAAGACAAGATTCAAGAGCAAGGAAATCAGAACACCGGGATCGCCCGGGAACTCACTGTTGATGTCCACCACGGTGGAGAGTTCCGCAGCGTGCTGACCCATCGGCGCGCCCGATTTCAGGATGGAAACCACCTGATCCGTCGCGGCGGAGACGGCATCGCCGCCGGTAATCAGCCGGGTGAACGCAGCTTTGAGTGCCGAGGGCTCATCGGACCCTGAAAGGTCCGCGATCACTCCGGTGATGACATCAGGAACGTCGACGGCGGCAAGGTCCAGGAGGGTCGCGAGGTGCTCGAAGACACGCTGCGAATCGGCCGCAGGACGGAAGCCGCAGAGGGCGTGAAACGGGGTCAGCGCGAAGATCATCTCCGGCTTGTGGTTGTCATCACGATAGTTGCGCTCCGGTGCGTCCGCTGCCATACCCGCGGCATTTTCCTTCGCGAAGCCGTCCCTGGCCTGCTGCAGGCGAGGGTGGACCTGCAAGGACAGGGGCTTGTCGGCTGCAAGGAGCTTGGTGAGGAACGGCAAGCGGGGACCGAATTCAGCCACGCTCGTTTCACCCAGAAAATGCACGGGATCCACGTTGATCAGGGCGTCCAAGGCGACGGAAGACCCATCCGGGCGGGTGGCCACGGACGGCGAGTCCGGGTGCGCTCCGATCCACAACTCTGCCTCCGGACCACCCGAGGCGGGCCTTCCCAGCAGAGTGGCGATCGCCGTCGTCGATCCCCATGCATAGGGGCGGAGAACATTCTCAAGCTGGTACACGGCAGGGGATCCTTGTCATTGCGGAGGGTTCATTCGGGATTGCCGGGGATGACCTTCTAGCGGCTGCCCAGGCTCTTAGCGGCTGCTGCGGGCGGAGACGTTCGCGGTGGAGAAGACTTCGGCGACCTTGTCGCGGAGCCTGGCCCCTTTTTCGGTAGCAGTGTTGTTCAGCTCCCGGGCGAATTCGAGCAGCTCGCCGCGAAGCCGGACGGCCAGCTCGTCGGTTCCGGACGCCAGCATGCGCACTGCCAGGAGGCCGGCGTTGCGCGCGCCGCCGATGGAAACCGTGGCCACGGGAACGCCGGCGGGCATCTGCACGATGGACAGCAAGGAATCCATGCCATCCAAGGTCTTCAGCGGGACCGGGACGCCGATGACGGGCAGCGGGGTGACAGAGGCGAGCATGCCCGGCAAGTGGGCGGCGCCGCCTGCTCCGGCGATGATGACGCGGATGCCGCGCTCATGGGCGTTCTGGCCGTAACGGATCATTTCCGTGGGCATGCGGTGGGCGGAGACGACGTCGGCTTCGAAGGGGATGCCGAATTCTGCCAGGGCATCCGCCGCGGCTTCCATGACAGGCCAGTCGGAGTCGGAGCCCATGACGAGGCCTACGATCGGAGCGGCGTTCGCTGCGCCCGCGTTTCCGGCATCCATGTTTTCTGCGCTCATGCGGTCTCCTCTGAGGTGGTCTCGGCCGGCATGCGGCCGTCGCGGATGATGTCGGCCACTACGGTGGCCCGGCGTCGGATGGAGTCGACGTCCGCTGTCGAGTTGCCGACGAGATTCACGTGCCCGATCTTGCGGCCGGCCCGCACGGACTTGCCGTAGCAGTGGACCTTTGCAGCAGGTTCGTAGGCGAGGGCCTTGGGGTAGGCGCTGTAGAGATCCTGGTTGTCGCCGCCCAGGAAATTCTTCATGACCACCACCGCACCCAGGGCATCGGTGGCACCCAGCGGGAGGTTGAGGACTGCGCGCAAATGCTGTTCGAACTGGCTCGTGACGGAGCCGTCCTGCGTCCAGTGGCCGGTGTTGTGCGGCCGCATGGCGAGTTCGTTGACGAGGAACCCGACTCCGACGCCGGGCGTTTCGAAGAGCTCCGCAGCCATGACGCCCGTGACTCCGAGTTCATTGGCGATTCGCAGCGCTGCCTCTTCGGCTGCCGCAGCGACTTCCACGGGAATGTCCTGGGCCGGCGCAATCACTTCGTCGCAGACTCCGTCCACCTGGACGGTGTGGACTACCGGCCAGGCGCGGGATTCGCCGTCGGGGGTCCTTGCGACGAGCGCGGAAAGCTCGCGGCTGAAGTCAACCTTCTCTTCGGCCAATAGCGGGCTCATGGCTTCGAACCAGTTCGTGGTGGTGCGTGCGTCCTCGGCGGAATGGACGATGCGCACGCCCTTGCCGTCATAGCCCCCGCGGGGGGTCTTCAAGACAATCGGCCAACCGGTCTGCTCGCCGAAAGCGATAAGGTCTTCGACGCCGCGGACCGCAGCCCACGCCGGATTGGGGAGTCCCAAGCGGTCGATCGCGGCGCGCATCACGAGTTTGTCCTGCGCATGCACCAAGGCATCGGGGCCCGGCTGGACGTTGACTCCGGCCTCGATCAGCGCCCTCAGGTGCTCGGTGGGGACGTGCTCGTGGTCGAACGTCATGACGTCCAAGCCCTCCGAGAACTGAAGAAGGGCGGCGAGGTCCTTGTAGTCGCCAATGGGAGCCGTTGCCACGGCCTGGACCGCGGAAACGTCCTCACCTTCGGCAAGGACCCGGAGTTCAAAGCCGAGAGCAGTTGCGGCCGGGGCCATCATTCGTGCGAGCTGTCCGCCGCCCACCACGCCAATTACAGGAAAAGTCACAAGGTTCAGCCTACCGAACCAGCAGCTGGTTCCCAGATTCTGCTCGCCGCCGGGTCCTGGGAACCCGGCTCGAGGCCGCCGGCGCGGAATAATTCGGCAAGCTCCAAGGAATCGGAGCTAAAATGGAGCCTTCGGCCCATCGGCCCCCTAGAACAACGGCCATGGAGGGTCATGATCAACACACTTGCAGATCGCATCCGCGGGCTCGCCTCGCTCTTTTGGCGCGAAGTAGCGAAGTTCGGCGCTGTAGGCGGTGTTGCGTTCGTCATAGATAACGGCTTGACCTACTATCTCATGCACGGCCCGATGACGGACAGTGAGGCCAAGGCCCGTTTCGTCGGCGCCACTGTGGCCACCGTGTTCTCCTGGATCGCCAACCGTTTCTGGACATTCCGCCACCGCCGCCAGGCGAACGTGGTGCGCGAGTTCGTCATGTTCATCATCATCAACGGCATCGGCATCGGAATCTCCACAGGCCTGACCGCCATCGCCAAATACGGCATGAACATCCAGGACAAGAACGTCCTGTTCGCTGCCGGAATCGTCGGCATCCTCGTCGCCACCGTAGTGCGCTTCTTCGCTTACCGCTTCCTGGTGTTCAACAAGGAACTCGACGAAGAGCCGGCCTTCTCGCATGACCACGAGATCATCGAAGCCCACCACAAGGCCAAGGCCAAGGCCATGCATGCCGCTAGCACCGCGGCTGACTCCGATGAAGGCGAAGACGCGGTCAAGCGCCGCTGACGCGCTCGTTGTCCAGCAGGTGCTGGGTGACGTCAACGTCCGGGTGCACGAGGACTACTGAACCATCTTTGTTCCACGCGCCCAGTGCGTCCGCGAGGGCCGACTCCAAACCGTCGGCCGCGCGGACCAGCAGGCGCACGCCGGCGTCATGTTCCTTGGCGAAGCCGTCCAGCAATTCGCCGTGCGAGTGTCCGGTTTCAGGGCGGCGCAGGGCCGGCATTGCCGCGTCCGGTTCGGCGTGCGCCATGAAGACGTCGCCGTGGGAGCGGACTTCAGCCGCGTAGTCCACGACGCCAACCGGCAGCTCTCCGGGCCAGCGCATCGCGAGTGCCGCGAGCGGCACAGCGACGACGGCGTCAAAGCCGGCTCCGGCACCGACGTCGGGGGTGTCCGTGACAAGCAGGTCGGCGCTGCCGCCGTCGAGCACCAGCTCCATCCCCAGCTGCCACCCGGCCAGCGCCCACACGAGGGACTTCCAATGGGCCGGCAGGTCCAGGCGAAGGCTCATGCCCGGTTCGGCGTCGAACTCGTCCTGAAGCAGGTTGCTGGTCTTGGCCACCCAATTGTCCAGGACCCGGCCTGATAGCTCCACCCGTTCGGCGTCCGGCCCGTACCAGGTCAGCCGGGGGGATGTGGCGTGTCCGGAACGCAGGGCTGCCATCAGGTTCATCGCTGGGGTGCTCATGGCTACATCTTGCCACGAGGCGCGCGGCCCGCCGCTGGAGCATGTGAATCGCACCACTTGGGGCTGGGCGGCGGCGACGGCGCGGCATTACAGGGGGCAATCAATTTCCCTGAAATTCAATGAAAATACATCTTAAGTGAGTCAATGCTTCCGTTCTTCCGCGGCCGCCCGCGGATGGGGCGAAAAAATCGCGGGCGTGGCGTGACCGCAGTTAGTACGGAAAGTTGATTATTATCCCGGCGTGGCTTGACGGCGCGGTAGTTACACGCGTGTAATTAGATATCGAACGCCGCTGCGGGAGTATCGGGTACATAACCGAGTACCGAATGAGCACGGCAGCAGCTGCACACATCAGGAGGGACGCCATGGGGCAAGCGTTGCGTATCCAGGAAGATGCAGTCGTCGCGGAATATGCGTCGGTGAAGTACCGGTCGCGCGAAGTTCCGGGGGATTGGTATGTTGACCCGGCAGATCCGCAGGCGGCGGACCGCTATATAGAGACCACTCGGGAGTCGCTGGAAGACGAGGCAACGGCCTTTCTTGCTGCCCACGAGGCTCTTGTGGGAGGCGCGCCGGCAGATCCGGAGGACGATCTCGACGATCCTCCCATGGAGCTGCGCCGTCCGCTCGACAACCCGGCACAGCCGGTATGGATCGGGCTTCCGCGCCAGGGGGACTTCGACGACGAAGGCGAACTTGGCTGGCAGACGGACGCCTTGTGCGCCCAGACGGACCCGGAGGCGTTCTTCCCCGAGAAGGGCGGCTCCACCCGGGATGCCAAAAAGGTGTGCGGTGCGTGCAATGTCCGTTCGCAGTGCCTTGAATACGCACTCGCCAACGATGAACGTTTTGGTATCTGGGGCGGGCTCTCCGAGCGTGAACGCCGCAGGCTGAGGAAGCGAGCGGTCTGATTCTCAAGGCAGTACACGTTACCGCCGTCGTCGTCTCGCATGACGGCGGTAACTATCTCCCCAGAACCCTGGCGGCTCTGCTGGACCAGACGCGTCCGGCAGATGCCGCCATTGGCATTGATACGGGCTCCCGCGACAAGTCCGCCGCATTGCTGCAGCGGGCCCTCGGCAAAGCCAATGTCACCAGCACGGGCGAACACAAAGTAGGTTTCGGCGCGGCCGTCATGGCCGGCCTGGCCTGCTCGGCGCCACCTTCGCAGGAGCCAGGAGCCGTGGAGTGGATCTGGTTGTTGCACGACGACGCCGCTCCCGCTCCGGATGCACTCGCCGAGCTGCTCCAGGCAGTCGAGCGCGCCCCCTCGGTCACTGTCGCCGGTTGCAAGCAGTTGGCCTGGAATGCGGAACGCAGGCTCATCGACGCCGGCCTGTCCACGAGCCGCTGGGCCGAACGGCTAACGCTCATTGAAGCCGACGAACTCGACCAGGGTCAGTACGACGGACGCACGGACACTTTCGCGGTGAATTCCGCAGGCATGCTGATCCGCCGCGATGCCTGGGAGCAGCTGGGCGGCTTCGACCCCGCGCTTCCGGGCGTGGGAGACGACGTCGATTTCTGCTGGCGCAACTGGCTTGCGGGCAACAGGGTTGTGGTGGTTCCGGCGGCGCGCATGTTCCATGTGGAGCACCGTCCCCACAGCCTGGCGACACCTGCGGCCGCACGCAAGAGCCAAGTCCATTTGAGGCTCACCCATGCTTCGCCGTGGAAGGTTCCGCTGCACGCGTTCGGCGCATTGCTCGGGAGCATGGTCAGGCTCATCTTGAGCATCCTGGTCAAAGAGCCCGGTCACGGCATCTCCCAGCTCGCCGCCACCGTTGCGGCGCTCGGCCGTCCCGGGGCGATTTGGCGCTCCAGGCTGAACGCGGCCCGGACGCGACGCGTGCCACGGTCAATGGTCAAGGGTCTGCAGACTCCGCGGCGCGAGGTTTGGGCCCACCGCCGGTCCCTCGTCGAGGCGATTGGCGCAGACGAATTCCAGGAGACGGATTCGCTGGCTCCGGAACCGAGCGGCGACGCCGGCGACGATTTCGTGGCCCTAGCGACCAATGAGCGGGGTTGGATCGGCACGGGCGCGGTGGCCGCCGGGTTTGTTGCGCTGGCTGCTTCCATCGTGGGGCTGTTAGGGCTCCTGGGGGCAGGCGGGGTGACGGGCGGAGGCCTCTTGCCGTTGTCCGCCGCAGACGACATCTGGCGGTCCGCGTCCACGTGGTGGATCGGCCTGGGTGCAGGCTTGCCCGGACACGGGGATCCCTTCGCCTACATCCTGTGGCTCGCGTCATTGCTCGGAGGAGGCGCCTCCGGCACAGCCATCGTGTGGCTGTTGTTGCTGGCCATGCCGCTGTCCGGACTGGGCGCCTGGTTTGCCGCGGGCGCGATGACCACGCTGCGCCGCTACCGTTTCATTGCCGCGCTGATCTGGGCCGGAGCGCCGGCCCTTCAAGTCGCCTTGAACCAAGGAAGAGTCGGCGCCCTCCTGGCCCACGTGGCGATGCCGCTGCTGGTGCTGGCCCTCTTCCGGGCCACTGGATCGGCGCTCGGGCGGGACACTGCGTTGGACCGACAACTGAATCACGATCGGATCCAGCCATCCGGCTACGCCGCAGCCAAGCCGGTGACGGGGAAGCCGGGCGTCAACGGCACTCCGTCGTGGACGGCTGCTGCCGCGGCGGGCCTGATGCTCGCTGTCGTGACGGCTTCTGCGCCGTCCCTGCTGCCCCCCTTTGCAGTACTCATTGTTTTTTGCGGCATCGCCTTGGGGCGGCGCGGCCGGACCATTTGGTGGTCACTCCTTCCGAGCGCCGCCCTCTTTGCGCCGTACGTCCTCTCGGTCCTTGAACGGCCCCGCACCCTGCTGGCCGATCCAGGCCTCCCGCTGGGGTTCGAAGCCGCACCTTTGTGGCAGCAATTGCTCGGCCAACCCTTGAAATTCGACGTCAACGGCGGATTGGCCGGCTTGGCACTATTCGGCCCGTCGGGTATTCCGTGGGCGCTGGCGTTTGCCCTGCTGCTCGGTGCCCCGGTCCTGCTCTTGTCCATTGCCGCGCTCTTTGTGCCCGGAAGGCGGTCCCGCGTCGCGCGTTTCCTCTGGGCAGGGGCCCTTTTGCTCCTTGCCTGGGCGTGGCTCGCCGGACATGTGGCAACGGGTGTCGACGGCAACCTGCTCGTGGCACCTTTCACGGGGCCGGCAGTTTCCGCTGCCGGGTTCGCGTTCCTGGGAGCGGCGCTGATCGGCGCCGATAACCTCCTCCGGCTCAAAGCCAGGGCGGAAGACGGCCGCACGGTCCAGCGCGCGGCAGTGCGGACTGTTTCCGCTGTAGCAACGATTCTCCTCATGGCCGGCCCCCTGGCCAGCATGGGCCTGTGGGCAACCCAGAATGTCCTGGCCAGCGCAGACACTTCCCCTTCTGCCAGCGGTGCGCTTGGCACGCCGCGCCTGGTCCAGCCCTCAGGGCAAGGCACCTTGCCGGCCACCGCCGTCGACCACGGCCAAGGGCCGGAACAGACCCGTACCCTGGTCATCACCGCCGGTGAGAACGGTGGCTACACGTCATCCCTCATGCGCGGCGCCGGGACGACATTGGACTCGCTCTCCACAGTCGCCGCGGGCCGTTCCATCGTGGGTTCACCCGGACAGGAACGCCTCGCGGCCGACGACGACGCTACAGCGTCCATCCGGAACGCCGTAGCGACGATTGTCGCGGGAACAGGCGTAGATCCCCGGCCAGGCCTTGAGCAGCTCGGTGCCGGATTCGTGGTTCTCAAGTCAGCCGACACCGCCGCCCAGCTGACGGCCAACAGGATCGATTCCGTCCCCGGCCTGGTGGCTGTGGGAAAAACCGATTCCGGCTGGCTCTGGAGGGTCACGCCGCTCAACCAAGCCGCCGCAGCCGACGCCGAGACGGCACACCGCGTCAGGGTGGTGGATGCCAAGGGTGCCGTAGTTGCACTCTTGCCCTCCCTCGGAACCTCTGCCACCGGCGACATCCCGGCGGGCGGGGACGGACGCCTGGTAGTGCTCGCTGAGCGGGCAGACGCCGGTTGGAGCGCTTGGTTGGATGGCCGCCCACTGAGCCCGACGACGTCCGGATGGGCCCAAGCTTTCACCTTGCCGTCTACAGGCGGCCAGATCGAGATCCGCTACACCACAGTCTGGGAGCCTTGGCTCAGCATTATGCAGGCCGTAGTGATTGGCTTGACCGTCCTGCTGGCCATCCCCATGCCTGCCCGCAGGCCGAAAGCCGGCCTCCTGAAGGAACAAAACTCCCTCCGTAAGGAGTACAGCAGTGTCTGACAACCAAGGCCCGGCACCCGAGCTCAGAGCGGGGTCTGGGAAGCGCGGCCAGCGCAAAGCCGGGAACAAAAACAAGGCCGTTGTGTTGGGAGCGCTTTCCGCGACGTTGCTCCTCGCTGCAGGGGCCGGAATGGTGTCGGCAGCATCCATCCTGCCGTCCCCGTCAGGAAGCAAAACGCTGGACATGTCCCTTGCGGATGTCCCGGCGGGCAGGACAACCGCAGTGTGTCCGGCACCTCCCCGTCTTGCAGAAGGAACTGCCGCGGGCACCGACAGCCAGTTCAGCCCCGTTTCGCGTTCGGCAAAGAGCTTCCTCGATGCCGTGGTGCTCAGCGACGCCGCCGGATCCGTTCCGGGGAGCAACCTCGCCTCGCTCGGGGGATCCGCGATCGCCGACATCGCCAAGCCTCCGGCTGCCGCCCAAGCCCCGGCGTCGGGGCCTCCCGTCCTGAACGCCGGCGTCGTGGCCCAGAGGCCCGCGGCTGACGTCACAGTGGTGGGCGCCGATCCCATCAGTGGCCAGAAGGCCGCGGTGGCGGGCTTGATGAGCTACACCGCGGGCGACGGCGACCTCCGCGGACTGGCGGCGGCACCCTGCCAGCAGCCGGTCAACGATGCATGGCTCCTGGGAGCAAACACCGCACTGGGGAGAATTGCGGTTTTGAACATCAGCAATGCCTCGGGCACACCCGCTACCGTGAATCTCGAGCTGTTCGGTGCCCATGGGCAGATCCAAGCCCCGGACAGCCGTGGCTTGCTGGTTTCGCCTGGAGCCACCCGATCCATCAACTTGGCCGGACTGGCCCCGAACGAGGGTCAGCTCTCGGTGCATCTGCGCAGCAGCGGCGGCCCTGTCGCGGCAACCATCCAGCAGAGCGTCCTACGCGGCCTCACCGCCGGTGGTGTCGAGCTCATTACTCCCGGTGCCGGCGCCGCCGATGCCCAGGTCATGACCGGAGTGGACGTCCAGGACCCGGCAGCCGTGAAGTCGCTCGCGGACAAGCCCGGTTTTGCCGACGTCGTTCCGGCCTTGCAGATCACCGTTCCCGGTCCGGTGGACGCCGTGGTGGACGTGCGTTTGTTCGGGCCGAACGGCCAGCGCGCCTTGCCCGGTGGGGGAGCGGTGACCGCCAAAGCAGGTTCGGTTACCGAAGTGCCCCTCACGGGTGTCCCGGCCGGCATGTATACCGTCAGCGCTACATCGGATGTTTCCTTCGCAGCGTCCTCCCGCGTAACGCGGGGGCTCAAGGCCGAGGACCCCGTTGATTTCGCATGGTCCCCGGCAGCAGTCCGCTTGGGTAGCCAGCATGTGATGGCGGTGCCCCAAGGCGGAACCCGCTTCCTCAGCTTCGGCGTGCCGGCGGGCCGGGCCACGGTCAGCTACACGCCGGTCACCTCTGACGGCAAGGTACACAAGACCCAAACGGTCGACATCGCAGGGGGGACCACATCGGTCATCGGCGTTCCGGATAAGTCCGACGGCGCCGCGGTCTCGGGCTACATCGTGTCGGCGTCAGGGGACGCCGCCTACGGCGCGCTCGTCCTCGGCCAGGGCGATCAACCAGGCGTATCGGTCCTGACCATCCAGGATGGCGCTGCGGGCCACGAAAAAGTACAGGTCACGCTCGGTTACTGATAACGACGGCGGTAAACGGGGTCCAGGGTCTCCGGAGGCACTCCGAGCATCTCGGCGGTGTACTCGACGACCACGTCGTGCACCAGGTCCTGAAGGTCCTCGCGGCCGCCGGTGGTGTGCTCGACGACGCGCCGATAGATGGTGATGACGGGTCCTGCGCCGTGGCCTGCCGGGGTGTATGAGCCCAGCGGCGCCGCGGTTCCCTCGGCCACCAGTTGCTCAAGGTTCGGCGGGATCTCGTCGACGGCGAACGCCACGCCGTCGAGCCGTTTGCCCCACATATCCTGCAGCCGCTCCGCGGAATCGAGCACAAGGTCGTCGAACTTCTCGGCACGCGTCCGGTAGCCGGGAAGGTTGGGAAGGATGATTTCCCCGCGCAACCCCCGCCCGTGGCGGTTCCTGCGGCGCTCCCTGAAGCCGCGTGCGGACGTGGCCGCCGCTGTCGTTTCCTGGCTGTCCCCGGTGTCGGACAAATGGACTGTGAAGCCCGGAACGTGGTGCTGTGACTGCATATATCGACTTTAGACCCGTGATTCCACCAACGCGACATAATGCGCGCAAAGGGGCAATGCACCGCGCCGCGGGGAAGTGCGGCTATTCTGGGATGTTGTGGGTGCAATCCGTCAGTGTTCCAGATCAGCCTGCCGCCAATCCGCGGTGGCTACTTTGACGTACGTTTACGCCGAGTCCACGGCGGTGCTGGGTCCGCTGGCCACATATGCCGAGCCGCATTCCTACGATCTGTGCGCGCAGCATGCCGAATCGCTGACTGTGCCGCGGGGCTGGGAAGTCATGAGGCTCGCCATGCCGTCCTCACCGCCTCAGCCCGGGCCGGACGATCTCCTTGCCCTGGCGAACGCCGTGCGTGAAGCCGCGTCGGCCCCGGCCGCGCCGGAACAACGCGCAGTCCGCACACCCTTTGACGGACCGGCCCCTGCAGAGGGATCCAGGCGCCACCTGCGCATCCTGCGCGATCCTTCCTGACCCCTCGACGACAGTCACTGCGCGTCCGTTGCCCTTGTGTACTGCCCTGTGTGTCGCCTTATGTGTCGCCGCTCCCCGCATGACAAGCTTTGTGACACCGTGCGCTGCGCCGCCGGGTTGTACTCTGGAAGCTGCCATATCTGTCCACAGCGGCGTCCGCGAGATGCCATCCAGGGAGCTTCAACCATGCCAAAGGTCAGTCCTGAATTGTTGTCCATCCTGCGGTGCCCTGTCACCGGGTCCCCGCTGGAGCAGGACGGCGAGGAACTTGTCACGACGGCCGCTGCCGCCTCGGGTGAGAAGCTCCGCTATGCCATCCAGGACGGAATCCCCTTGCTGCTGCCCCCGGAACTGCTGGCAACCGCCAACGCCGCGGCCTCAGACCAGCACGACGCAGGCCAACACGACGGCCCCCGCAACGCCTGAGCCCCCCTGACTCGACCATCCGGTACTTCCAAAGGACTTCCATGACTTTCGACTACAAGGTTGCAGACATCTCCCTGGCTGAAGCCGGGCGCCACCAGATTCGCCTGGCCGAGCACGAAATGCCTGGCCTCATGTCGTTGCGCGCCGAGTTCGGTCCGAGCCAGCCGCTCAAGGGCGCACGCATTGCGGGATCCCTGCATATGACGGTGCAGACCGCGGTGCTCATCGAGACGCTGACAGCCCTCGGCGCCGAGGTCCGCTGGGCCTCGTGCAACATCTTCTCCACGCAGGACGAGGCCGCCGCCGCCGTCGTGGTCGGCAAGGGAACCGTCGAGGATCCCCAGGGTGTTCCCGTGTTCGCCTGGAAGGGGGAGACCCTCGACGAATACTGGTGGACGGCGGAGCAGATCCTTAGCTGGCCGGGCGCGGACGCCAACCCTGAGTTGGGCCCCAACATGATCCTCGACGACGGCGGCGACGCCACGCTGCTGGTCCACCAGGGCGTCGAATTCGAAGCCGCAGGCGCCGTGCCGACCGCCACGGAAAGCGATCCCGAAGAGTATGCACTCGTCCTGGACGTGTTGAGGAAGAGCCTTGCCGCCGACCCGAAGAAGTGGACCCGCATCGCGGCCGGCATCCGTGGCGTGAGCGAGGAAACCACCACGGGCGTGCACCGTCTCTACCAGCTCGCCGAACAGGGCAAGCTCCTGTTCCCGGCCATCAACGTCAACGACTCGGTGACCAAGAGCAAATTCGACAACAAGTACGGCATCCGCCACTCCCTGCCGGACGGCCTCAACCGCGCCACCGATGTCCTCATGGGCGGCAAGGTCGCCGTCGTCTGCGGTTATGGCGACGTCGGCAAGGGCGCCGCTGAGGCGCTCCGCGGCCAGGGTTCGCGCGTGATCGTGACGGAGATCGACCCCATCTGCGCACTCCAGGCAGCCATGGACGGCTATCAGGTGGCCAAGCTGGATTCGGTCTTGGAGCAGGGCGACATCTTCATCACGACCACCGGCAACAAGGACGTCATCATGGCCTCCGACATGCTCCGCATGAAGAACAAGGCGATCGTGGGCAACATCGGCCACTTCGACAACGAGATCGACATGGCCGGACTGGCAAAGGTCCCCGGCGTCCAGAAGGTGGAAATCAAGCCGCAGGTGCACGAGTGGGTGTTCCCCGCGGCCGACGGCCGCGAAGAGCGATCGATCATCGTGCTGTCCGAGGGCCGCCTCCTGAACCTGGGCAACGCGACCGGCCACCCCTCGTTCGTCATGAGCAACTCCTTCGCGAACCAGACGATCGCCCAGATCGAGCTGTGGACCAAGAAGGACCAGACTGGTTCTGGCCCAGGGGCCAGGCGCGAATACTCGAACCAGGTCTACGTGCTGCCCAAGATCCTCGATGAGAAGGTCGCCCGCCTGCACCTGGATGCTTTGGGCGTGGAACTAACCGAGCTCAGCAAGGAACAGGCGGAATACCTGGACCTTGACGTTGCCGGGCCGTACAAGCCGGAACACTACCGGTACTGAGTACACCGGCTGGGGCGCGCCGAGGCGGGCTCCCAGCCAATATCAAGCCGCACCCTTTAGGATGCGGCTGTGGGGCGTGAGTCTTTTGGGGGCGTGAGTTTTGGAGAAAACAGGAATGGGTCTTAATCCCGACGGCGAGCAAGCGGACACTTTCGAGCATGTGGACGCTGCGCGGCTCTTCGACGTTGAGCAGGACAGCGGCAGTGCCCGACACTTGGACACTGGGCATTTGGACGCTGGGCACTTGGACACGACGCCGACGAAGCGAAGCCGGTTCCGCAAGGTCGCCTGGATCGTGGTTGTCTGCCTCATTGCCGCGTTCAGCGGCACGTTCGCCGCAGTGGCCCCGCATGCGGCCAGCGCAGCAATCGAGTCCGAGGGATCATCAGGTGAACGCAGCGAGGCGGCAGCAGTGCTGCCCGTCGTGAAGCCTGCCACGGTTGTTGCCTTGCCTGCGAGCGGGGCCAAACAGGTGAACCCGGCTGCGCCCGTCACGATCAGCGTCAAGGACGGAACCCTGGACAGGGTCTCCCTGACGAGTGCCCAAGGGAAGACCGTTGACGGTGCGTTGACCCCGGATGGACTGAGCTGGACCGCATCCACGCCCCTCGAGTTCAACTCCTCCTACACCTTCAATTACACCGTTGCGGATGCGGCCGGACGCCTAACGTCGAAGACTGGATCCTTCACGACGGTTTCCACGCAGAACGAGGCCGACGCCGCCATGTACCCCCTGGACGGGGCGAAGGTAGGCGTGGCGCAGCCGCTGCAGCTCACGTTCAGTGAACCCGTGGTCAACAAAGCCGCCGTCGAGAAGGCCATCAAGGTGACCTCCACGTCGGGCCAGGTCGGGGCCTTCCACTGGTTCAGCGACACCATGGTGCGTTACCGTCCGGAGAACTTCTGGGCGGCGAACAGCACCGTCACCGTGGACCTCAAGCTGTTCGGAGTGGACTTCGGCAACGGACAGATCGGCAACTTCAACAAGACGAACACCTTCAAGATCGGCGATAAGAAGGTGGCGGTGGCCGACGCGGTTGCCCACACGTTCACGGTAAGTGTCAACGATCAGCAAGTGGGCGAGTGGCCGGACACCATGGGCGACACCAGGTTCCCTTCCGCGCGCGGCTACTTGGTGCTCATGGAAAAGTACCGGGTAGAGCACATGGACGCCTCGACCATCGGCCTCAAGCCGGGGGATCCGGCCTACTACGGACAGCTTGACGTCAACTACGCCACGCGGCTGACACCCAGCGGCGAATTCATCCACCAGGCCACCGACTCTGCCCTGCCGTACATCGGTGTCACGAACCTCTCCCACGGCTGCATCGGACTAGGACCCGACGGTGCGAAATGGGTGTTCGACAACATGACAACCGGAGACGTCGTCCAGGTGGTCAATACCCAGGGTGACTACGCCAATTTCGACGACGGCTTTGGCGACTGGAACATCCCCTGGGCCCAATACGCCAATTGAGCAACACGCCAGCTGGCAGGGCGCGTCTTTCGGCACTGTCCGGGACGCATCAGTACCACCGGTAGACTTGGCGGGTCAGTCTTGGGGGCTGGCTTTCTGCCGGGGGATGTGGAGTTGCTGTGGCGTCGCAAAGGAAGCGCAAAGCCGGGAAGATTCTCGGAATCATGGGGATGTGTGCCGCTGTTGCGGCCGGAGGAATCGGCGTTGCGACCGCCCCGAATTGGCTGCAAACGGCGGTCGAATCAGAAGCGGGATCGCCGCAACGCACGGATGTCGGACTGGGGTCCGCCATCGTCAAGGCAGTGGAACTGGGAATTACGCCCCTTGACGGTGCCCGCGAAGTGAATCCCGCCGTCGGGCCATCCGTGAAGGCCGTGCACGGCACGCTGAAGGACATTGAACTTGTCCCGGCCACGGGCGGCAAGGCCGTCAAGGGAGCCATCAGTGCCGACGGCAGCGCCTGGTCCACGCTGGATCCTTTGGGGTTCAACACTGAGTACCGTTTTGGCTTCACCGTTGTTGACGGCGCGGGCCGGGAAACCCGGAAGACCCAATCCTTCACCACGGTTTCCACGCCCAACGAGGCCAACGCCATGGTGTTTCCCAACGACGGTGCCAGCATGGGTTCGGGCCAGCCCATCGAAATCAACTTCAGCGAGCCCGTGGCGGACAAAGCCGCCATGGAACACGCCGTGAAGATCAGTGTTTCCTCGGCCCAGAAGGTGGCCTGGCGCTGGTACTCGGACCGGAAAGTTCGTATCCGCCCGGAGACCTTCTGGGCAGCCAACACGAGCGTCACAGTGGACATGCCTCTGTTCGGCCGGGATTTCGGCAACGGAATGATCGGCAACTCAGACGTCAAGGCCACGTTCACGACCGGCCCGCAGCGGATAGCGGTGGTGGACGACGCTACCAAGACCATGAACGTGTATTTCGACGGCGCGCTCGTCAAGACCGCTCCCGTGACCCTCGGCAGCCCGGATTGGCTCTCGCCCACCGGCTACGCCGTGATCATGGAGCGGGAGCGCCACTCCAAGTTCAACGCGGGCAGCATCGGCCTCAAACCGGGTGACAAAGGCTACTACGCACCGCTCGTCGTCGAGTACGCCAACCGGCTCACGAACTCAGGGGTCTACGTTCACCAGGCGCTTCCATCGGCTTACGGAGCCGTCGGCGCGTACAACGTCTCGCATGGCTGTGTTGGCTTGCTCCCGGCCGACGCCGCGTGGTTCTTCAACAACATGCGGACGGGGGACGTGGTGCAGGTGCTGAACACCGGCGCCCCCGTCGTGGAACCGCTAGAAGGCTTCGGCGACTGGAACATCGCCTGGGCCGGCTACGCGAAGCGCTGAGCGCTGCCGGGACTAGCCGCAGTTATGCCCGACGGCGTTGCTCACCCTGCGTGCCGCGCGCTTGGCTAGCGCGTGAACGGAAGCCTGTTGAGTCGATCGCCGACAACGGCGCTGCGTTGTTCTGCGCGGCGCAGCCGTTCCAGGTCCCGGTTTCGCCGCTCGCCCAAAACCGCGTGCAGGTAGTCTTCCGGCGTCGTTCCGGGCGGCGGCGATGGGGCGACGTAAGCCGCCAATTCGCTCGCGAGGGCCGCGGCCATGCGGGCGCGCGAGTCCGGCGCCATCCGCCAGGCCTGCTGGACGAACTGTGATGCCCGCCGCGCCATCCCGTCCGGAACCCTGCCGATATCCGCGAGTCCCACCCACGCCTGCAGGTACGGAGGGGCATAGGGGAGGATTTTGGGTTCAGCGGGAACGCGCTGCCTGAGCGAATAGGTTCCGGCCACAACGTCTCCGAGCCTCTTCGACTTGTCGTTGAACAGTGCCACGGCAATGGCCAATCCGCCGAACGTCGCGTAGATCTCCAGGAAGCCGATCAACCCGCGGATCACCGCGTGCCGGAAACGGATGGATCCGCCGTCGTCGCGCACAATCCGGAGCCCGGTAGCCAGCCTGCCCAGCGAGCGGCCGCGGCTCAGCGTTTCCACCGCCACGGGGACCACCACGAGGCACAGCACCACGCTGGACAAGGCCATCGCGCGGCCCGCGGCCACGTCCACATGGGGTGCCGCCATACCGAGCAGGAACAACAGGCCCAACAGCAATACAACGTGAGCCACGACGTCGAGCATGAGCCCAAGTGCCCTCGCCCCGAACGATGCCGGCCGCAGTTCAAGGACCACGGCCTCGCCGGTAATGATCGAACTCAAGCCCGCCCCCAAGCATTGCCACGACGTCTGCAGGACCGGACGGCTCCCGCTGGGTCGAGTCTAACCGCGGCCATGGATGCGGAGGAGGGGTTTGCTTGGATGTGGGACTGTTTGGGGAGGGTTGGGATTAGGGTAGAGCCGTGGACATGGATGCCTTCTCCGTCGTGAACGGGACAAAATGGTCCCGCTTGCACGAGCTCGCGCACAAACGGCGCCTTGACGGTGGTGAAGCCGACGAGCTTCTGCGTTTGTATCAAGTGGTGTCATCACACCTGTCCCTCATCAGGTCCGTGGCCCCGGAGAGCGCACTCTCCGCCTCTTTGTCGGCGGCCCTCGCCCAGGCCCGTACCCGCTTCACCGGGGCGCGGTCGAATTTCATGGAAGACCTCGCCCGCTTTTTCGTGGTGTCCCTGCCCGCCGCGTTCTACCGCTTGCGCTGGCTCACGGTCTGGTGCGGGGTTTTCTTCTGCCTTGTGGCCGGCGCCTACGCCCTCTGGATCGGAACGTCTGCGGACGCCTTGAGGGCCCTCGGAAGCAGCACTGCCGTGAAGCAATACGTCGACCATGACTTCGTCGGCTACTACTCCGAGAACCCCGCTGCGTCCTTTGCCGGCGCCGTCTGGACCAACAATGCCTGGATAGGGGCGCAAGCCGTGGCCTTGGGCATCACCGGTTTCTGGGTGCCCTACACGCTGTTCGCGAATGCACAGGGCCTGGGAGTCGCAGCGGGCGTGTTTGCCGCCACCGGCAAGATGGACGTATTTTTCAGCTACATCCTCCCGCACGGCCTCATGGAGTTGACGGCCGTCTTCATTGCCTCCGCGGGCGGCCTCCGCATTTTCTGGGCCATGGTTTCCCCGGGCCCGCGGCGCAGAATGCAGGCAGTCGCGGAAGAAGGGCGTTCCCTGATCACGGTGGCCCTCGGCCTGGTGCTTGTCCTGTTCGTTTCCGGACTCGTCGAGGCGTTTGTGACGCCGAGCCCGCTTCCCGTGTGGGCCAAGATCCTGATCGGTTCGCTCGTTCTCGCGGCATACTGGGTCTATGCCTTGGTGCTGGGCGGGCGGGCATTCCGTGCCGGCGGCACTGGCGACCTTGACGCAAACGACGCCGGTTACCGGGAGATAGCCGCCTGACGGCACCCGGGTCCGGCCGCAATCCGACGTTCGCCGGGGTGGCTCATCGTCTCTCCGCGAGGGCTGACGGTAGGCTCGAACGCAGAGAAGATTGCCAGCGGACCGTTCCTGCTCCGGCATGTGAATCCTACGGAAGTGAATCCAAGTGACCGAGAAGAGCCCGATCCCCAAAGACCCGGACGCGGATATCCACGACGACGGCGACGAGCCGGCCTTCGAATGGATGAAGCCCGCCCCCAAGTCCGCGGCCGCTGATGTACGCCCGGCAGGGGCCGCTGACGGAGCCCGGGACTCTTCGGCGAAGCGCGTGCCAGAAGAAGGCAAACAGGGAGCTGGGTCCGCGTCAGGCGCAGTTGCAGGCGAAGCTGCACGGCCTCTCGCTGAGCGGCCCGTCGCAGCACAACGGCCGGAGAGCCGGGCAGACCGCAAAGCCGCTGAGGCTGCGGAGGCCGGGCCGGAACCGGCCCTCTTCGCAGAGCCTCTGCCGACGTCGGCCCTTCAGGTCCGCCCGCCGGAAGCCGAGGTGGAACGCCGCAACCACGAGCGGGAGCAGGCCGCCAAAACCAAGCCTCTGGCGCCCCGCATTTTCCAGGTCCTGCTCGCCGCCTTCTACCCGGTGGTCCTCCTGGTGCTGGCAATCCGCGCTGTCGCGAGCCCGTTGTTCCTGTGGGTGGAGTATTACCGGCCGGGCTTCCCCGGAGACGGCTATGGCTTCAATGCCGATGACCGGATGACGTATGGTTCCTATGCCCTGGACTATCTCAGTAACTGGTCCGGGCCGCGCTACTTGGGCGAGCTTGTCAACCATAACGGCGAGAAGCTGTTCAAGGAGGGCGAAGTTTCCCACATGGCCGATGTCAAGACCGTGATGCTCTCCGCATTCGGCGCCGGCGCCCTCATGATCATCATTGGCATCATCGCGATGATCTATCTGCGCAAACGAAGCACGGGCGGCATCCGCCGCGGACTCTTTGCCGGTTCGATCGTCACCTTGGTCCTCATCCTGGGACTGGGCACGCTTGCGGCACTGGGCTGGCAGCAGTTCTTCACGGACTTCCACCACATCTTCTTCGCCAACGGCACCTGGACCTTTGCACTCGACGACACGTTGATCCGCTTGTTCCCGGGACAGTACTGGATGGACTCCGGAATTGCGATCGGCGCCTTGGTCTTCATCACGGCCCTGCTGACCCTCATCTTCACTTGGCCTACCCGCCGTCGTCGCGGACTCTCTGCCAAGAACGAAGCCGCTGCGGACGACAGTGTGGATACCGACCCGGAGATCCGCGCGGAGGCAGGCACGCCGGAGAAGTAGCACCGCCGCAAGAACGAAGAAGCGGCCCGCCCGGAATATCCCGGGCGGGCCGCTTCTTTGTGCGCGTGCCGTCCTGACCATGTGGGTGTCCCGACCGTCCCGGCGGGCCCCTTAGATCCAGGACGGCATCCACATACGCATGCGCCAGTCCTGGTAGCTGATCACTTCTGCCGTCCACACCGGATAGAAGAACGCCGACAACAGCACTGCAAGGACCACCACAAGGCCGACCACGTACAGGCCGGAGCGGCGACGCCACGGAGGAGCCCCGCTCCTGCCTAGCACCAGTCCCAATCCATAGACGAGAGCCAACACGAGGAAGGGCTCGAAGGAAAGCGCGTAGAAGTAGAACATGGTGCGCTCGGGATACATGAACCACGGCAAATAACCGGCGGCGACGCCGGCCAGGATGGCCCCCGCCCTCCAGTCGCGCCGACCCGCCCACCAGAACAGCACCACGAAGAGCGCAATCGTGGCACCCCACCAGATCACCGGGTTGCCGACGGACAGGATCGCCGAAGTACAGTTGGGCAGATCGCAGCCAGGGGTTCCCTGCTTGGGGGACTCATAGTAGAACGACGTGGGCCGCCCCATGACGAGCCAGGTCCACGGACTCGCCGAATACGGGTGCGGTGAGCTGAGGCCCTGATGGAAGTTGTAAGCCTCCATGTGGTAGTACGCCAGGGAGCGCAGCGGCCCGGGAATCCATCCCCACGTGTCGGAGGGATTCGTGTCCGCCCAGTGCCGGTAGTAGGCGTCCTTGGAAAGGAACCAGCCGGTCCACGTAGACAGGTACACGGCTCCGGCCACCGGGATCATGGTGAAGAACGCCGGAATGCCGTCCTTGATGATTCCGGCGCTGGGCCAACTCCGGATGCCCGCAATACGCCGCGCGCTCATGTCCCAGAACACGGTCAACAGGCCGAAAGCGACGACGAAGAACAGCGCCGACCACTTGGTTCCGACCGCCAAGCCGAGGCACACACCGGCCGCCAGCCGCCACCAGCGGAATCCGAGCCACGGCCCCGAGGCGAGGTGCAACGCCGTCGGCCGGCCGTCCTTGGAGGCGCCTGCCAGCGCGGCAAGCCGTGCCGCCAGCCGTCGCCGTCCGTCGTCGCGATCCATCAGCAGGGCGCCAAAGGCTGCGAGCAGCCAAAACATCAGGAAGATGTCCAGCAGCGACGTCCGCGACATGACCAAGTGGTGGCCGTCGACGGCGAGCAACAGCCCAGCAGCCGCGCCCAGGATGTGGGAACGGAACAGCTTCAGGGCGATCAGGGCGATCAGGGCGATGGAGAGGGTGCCCGTCAGGGCCGCGGAAAACCTCCAGCCGAAGGAATTGTCCGAGCCAAAGAGCCACATCCCGAACGCGATCATCCACTTCCCTACGGGGGGATGCACCACGTACTCGGGGGAGTTGAGGAGGACGTTGGGGTTGCCTGCATTGAAGGCATCGTTGGCCTTGTCCGGCCAGCTCCGCTCGTATCCGCTGACCAGGAGCGAGTAGGCATCCTTGACGTAGTAGGTCTCGTCGAAGACGAGGCTGTGCGGTGCGTCGAGGCGGACAAAACGTAGGATCCCGCCGATCACGGCAGTGATAGTGGGGATCAGCCAGAACCACAGCCTCAAGGACGGCGGATAATCCCGCCAGCTTTGGATGCTGCCAATGAGCCGCGTCCGCAGGGCCTCGGCTGTGAAAGCCTCCCGGGGCCGTATCAACCAGGTTTGCGGGGCGGGGCGCACGGAGGTATCGGTCACTCAGCCCATGCTACCTTTTGCCGCCGGTAGCTCCCTGAAAGCGGCAGCCGGGGCATTAGGCTTGTTGGGTGACTGAACAGCTGAGCTCCCGCGATGAAACCACCGTTCCCGACTCGGCGGAGTCCCTCGAGGCGGAGTCCCTCGAGACGGAGGCGCTGCCCGCCCTGCCCGACGGCGTGGGCCGGATAGTGCTGGCCGCCACTCCCATCGGCAACGTGGGCGATGCCTCCAGCCGGCTTATCGAGTTGTTGCAGACGGCAGACATCGTCGCCGCAGAGGACACCCGGCGCCTGCATCGTTTGGTCCAGTCACTCGGCATCACCGTGTCCGGCCGGGTCATCAGCTACCACGAGCACAACGAGGCTGCCAAGACCGAGGAACTGCTGGATCACGTACGGGCGGGCAAGACCATCATCATGGTGAGCGACGCCGGAATGCCCGCAGTGTCCGACCCCGGCTTCCGCCTCGTGGAGGGAGCCGTGGCAGCAGGGCTCTTCGTCACAGCTTTCCCCGGTCCGTCCGCCGTCTTGACGGCCCTCGCGCTATCGGGGCTGCCCACGGACCGGTTCTGTTTCGAGGGATTCCTTCCCCGCAAAGCCGGCGAACGCAGCTCCCGGCTTGCGGACCTCGGCAACGAACGCCGGACCATGGTGTTTTTCGAGGCACCGCACCGGCTCGAGCCAATGCTCCGTGCCCTTCACGAGCGGTTCGGTTCGGACCGCCGCATCGCCGTGTGCCGCGAGTTGACGAAGACCTACGAGGAAGTCATCCGGGGAACCGTCCGCGAACTGCTCGAGTGGGCTGAAAACAACGAAGTCCGCGGCG
The DNA here is from genome assembly GCF_052115645.1 of Arthrobacter sp. 2MCAF14. Classification (NCBI taxonomy): domain Bacteria; kingdom Bacillati; phylum Actinomycetota; class Actinomycetes; order Micrococcales; family Micrococcaceae; genus Arthrobacter; species Arthrobacter sp. 2MCAF14. The sequence goes on from NZ_JBFRHB010000003.1 coordinate 108,338, forward strand.
AAATTGCCGTCGTCGTGGCCGGCGCCCCAGAACAGGCGCCGGGCAAGCCCGAAGACCATGTTGCCGCGGTCAATGACCTTATTGCCAAGGGCATCAGGCTCAAGGAAGCGGTAGCCGCGGTGGCCGAGGAGGCCCGTATCAGCAAGCGCGAGCTGTACTCTGCAGTGCTCGCGGCGCGTTAAGGCTGTGCTCGCGGCGCATGGGTGCCGTGCTCGCGGCGCGGTAGCTTCCGCCCAAGCTGAGGCTGTGCAACTGCACAAACACTTGCTCCCGCGGCAGTGCGCGAAGGCGTAGACACTGCTTCGCGGCGGGCAGTACCGTGACAGTAATTCCACAAAAATCAAGTGTTGGTGCATCTCTACAACGTGCACCGACTGACGAAGGAGTCACTGTGACTGTTACCGCCGATCGCGAAAGCGAACTTCTCGCCTCCGTTCCCACGGGGCTGCTCATCAACGGCCAGTGGCTGCCTGCGGCGTCCGGCAAGACGTTCGACGTCGAGGACCCCGCCACGGGCAAGGTGCTCGTGAGCATCTCCGACGCCGGAGCAGAAGACGGCGCCGCCGCACTGGACGCCGCTGCCGCCGCACAGGCGTCCTGGGCCCGTACCGCTCCCCGTGAGCGTGGCGAAATCCTGCGCCGCGCGTTCGAGCTGGTCACTGCGCGTGCCGAAGACTTCGCGCTGCTCATGACCCTGGAAATGGGCAAGCCCTTGGCCGAAGCCCGCGGCGAAGTAGCCTATGGAGCCGAGTTCCTGCGCTGGTTCTCCGAGGAAGCCGTCCGCGTCAGCGGCCGCTATTCCGCAGCTCCGGACGGCAAGAACCGCATCCTGGTCCAGAAGAAGCCGGTTGGCCCGTGCCTGCTGATCACCCCGTGGAACTTCCCGCTGGCCATGGCTACCCGCAAGATCGCCCCCGCGGTTGCCGCCGGCTGCACCATGGTGCTCAAGCCCGCCAACCTGACCCCGTTGACCAGCCTCCTCTTCGCCCAGGTCATGCAGGAAGCCGGCCTCCCCGCGGGCGTGCTCAACGTCATCCAGACGTCCACGGCGGGCGCAGTCACCGGACCCCTCATCAAGGACGACCGGCTGCGCAAGATCTCCTTCACGGGTTCCACCGCCGTGGGGCAGTCCCTCATGCGTGAAGCCGCGGACAAGGTCCTGCGCAGTTCCATGGAACTCGGCGGCAACGCACCGTTTGTGGTCTTTGAGGACGCGGACCTGGACAAGGCCGTTGAAGGCGCCGTCGCGGCCAAGATGCGCAACATGGGTGAGGCTTGCACGGCAGCGAACCGCTTCATTGTGCACGACTCGATCGCTGATTCCTTTGCCGATAAGTTCGCTGCGAAGATCGCCGCACTCCACACGGCCCGCGGCACCGAGCCGGATTCCACGGTCGGCCCGCTGATCGATGGCAAGGCCCGCAACGGCGTGCATGCCCTCGTGTCCGAGTCCGTTGCCAACGGCGCGGTCGCCGTTACCGGTGGTGCGCCGGTGGATGGCCCGGGGTACTTCTACCAGCCCACCGTGCTCAAGAACGTGTCCGCGGACGCCCGCATCCTGAAGGAAGAAATCTTCGGACCGGTGGCCCCGATCATCACGTTCAAGAGCGAAGACGAAGCCATCAAGCTGGCCAACAACACCGAATACGGCCTGGTTGCGTACGTCTACACCAAGGACCTGAACCGCGGACTGCGCGTCAGCGAAAGGATCGAGACCGGCATGCTCGGCCTCAACGCGGGCGTCATCTCGAACGCCGCAGCACCTTTCGGTGGCGTGAAGCAGTCCGGCCTGGGCCGTGAAGGCGGTTTCGAAGGCATCGAGGAATACCTCACCACGCAGTACGTCGGCATCGCGGATCCTTACGCCGACTAGCAAAGCCTTCGGCAGACCTCTCGCAACGGGGAACTGCCGTTGAATGAAGGCAGGGCACTGAACCTTCGGGTTCCGGTGCCCTGCCTTTGCCGTTCCAAGCCCAAGTAGCTGGCAGTTGTTGTCGTTTTCGGGGCCCATAACGACATCTACTGCGACTCAGTTGGGTCAGCGCCGCCAGCGGATGGAGCCGAACAGTCTCTGCACGGATGCTGCCGAGCGGCGGGCTACGGCCGCGGAAATGCCACCCAGCCAGCGGAAAGGTGACCATAGGAGCTGGAACCAACGGGACATCAAGGACGGCGGGAACCAGTCCGCGCGGAAGACAGCGAACCAGGAGGCGTTGCGCCGGAACGCGGCCCGGACAGCCGTGATCCGGTCCCCGGCCGGGTTCGCTTCCTCCGCCGTAGTATTCGCCGGGATGCCTGCAGGGGGACCATAACGCTGACGTTCGAAGTCTCCGGTGAGCGATGCAAGCGCGTGCTGGCCGGCGTCGTCGGCGGCTCCCGACGGCGACGCTGCCGCCGCCGGCCCTCCGAGCGCAACCGAGCTGCTCAATCGGGCCGCGAAATGCCGCGGCGTTTCGCTGGGCACGGGCGGTACGCCGTAATCCGTGGCGAGGTCCTGGAGCTCAGCCCATGCCAGGACCGGGCCATCCCGGGGCTCGGCCTGGCCGGCTGTGCCTCCCGAACCGGGATGCTTGGCCCGTGCCGGCCTCAGGCGCCGAGCCCGGATGCCGGAGCGGACCAGCCGCGGGGAGGCTGCCAATACCGCCAGAAGAAGCGCGGCCGCGGTGACGTACAGAATGGTTGCGGAGCCGCTGGCCGTGCCTGATCCGACTCCCGGACCCGCAACGGGCGGTACAGCAGCGGTGCTCGGCGCGGGAGTCGAGGAACCCGGGGTCAGGTTTTCGTCATGCAGGTTCGTGCTCGGGCCGCCCGCTGCGGCAGCCTCGCTCGCGTAGGGCGGAACGACGCCGCGGGAAGGGGTTGGTTCGAATGCGACCCAACCGACGCCCTCGAAATAGAGCTCGGGCCAGGCGTGGGCGTCACGGGCATCCACCTGGTACTCCGGCAGCGGTTCCTGTCCCGCCACGGCAACTGTCGCCCCTGTGGCATGGCCCGGCGCGTAGCCGACGGCGATGCGGCTCGGGATTCCCTCCAGCCGCGCCATGACTGCCATCGCAGAGGCAAAGTGCACGCAATAGCCGCTCTTCTGCTGCAGGAAATCGGCCAGCACCGACATGCCGTTGCCGTCATATCCGCCCTGCACCGGAGCCTGCAGGGAGTAGCTGAACTGGGACGAGCGCAGATAGTCCTGGATCGCCATCGCCTTGGCATAGTTGCCGTTGGCGCCGGCAGTCACTGTCTTGGCGGTGTTCTTCACAATGTCCGGAACATTGCTTGGCAACTGGATGAAATCCTGCGAGATGGACGTGGGCTTGGCGTTGTCCTGGCTCAACGTTGCGGAGGTCAGGGCCGGCAGCGCCGAATACACCGTGTACTGCTGGTTCCTCGTGGTTCCGTCCTCGCCGCGGATGCTGAGCGTCGCCGGATCCCACGACCAGCGTCCGCTCAGACCGTTGACGGCTGTCGGGGCATAGGGGACCGGCAGGTACGGACTGGTGAACTGCCCGGTGTCGACCACCGTCACTTGGCGCACCAGCTCGGACGGGAGCGGGTAGTCCGGCCCCATCCGGCCCGGCCCAATGCGCCGTGAGGCTTCGCGGTCGTCCGGTGCCCACGTATCGCCGTCGAACTTGTCGATGGTGACGGAGCGCAAGTAGACCGGGGCCGTGGAACTCGTGGCATAGGTAATGCTGCCGTCGCCGGTGGGATTCCGCAGGCTGTTGCCGAGCGTGATCATGGGGTTCAGGCCGTTGGAGACGCCCCAGGGATTCAACCGCGAACCGACCGGAAACGTCCCGCGCTCGAAGCCCGGAACCGCCAACGGCAACAGGAGCCCCAGCGCCAGGGCCACGCCACCGATCACCATGGATCGTTTGAGCTGCCCCGTGCCATGGGCGTTGTCCGTCTGCAACCGGGAGTCCGGCGCGAACCACTGGCTGCAACCCAGGATCAGGATGAAGCCGACGGCGGCAGCGAGGAATCCGGGCAGCCCGCCGCCTTGCGGCTTGATGGTCGCCGGGAACACGAGGACAACCAGCAGGCCCAAGCCGCTCGTCGCAGGCATGCCGAGCGGGACCGCCAGGGCGTCGACGAGGACAGCAACCAAGCCCAGGGCCGCGCAGGCGACGAACACGATTCCTGCGTTCGGTGAGACGGGTGCCGTCTCCGAGACCACGGTTTCGCCTGCCCGTTTGAGGAACTGACCCAGCGTGTCAAGGGTCGCGCCGGAGGGAATGAAGCCCGCGATGCTTTCGGGCCGGAAGAACGTGAAGTCGAGGATAAACACCAAGGCGAGCAGGCCGCCCAAAGTGGTGAGCACAGGGTGGACCCTCACGGCGCGCAGGATCGCCAAGGTCAATCCGACGACAAACACCGTGGTGATGGCGGGAACCAGCCAGGCCCAACCCCTGAAAACCCCGTTGAGCGAGAGCGAGGCTCCGAGCACTGCGACGGCGATGGCCGCCGACATTGCCCAAGGGTAGGTCCCGGGCCCTGGCTTCCGCCGGGCGCGGGGCGCCCTTCCCGGACCATGGGCACTTCCCTGACCGCTGGAGGCAGGGTCACTTGTCCCTGCCGGCTCCGGGCCCGCGGACCGTCCCGGAGGGCCGTTCCTGGAGGTAGTGGTCATCGTGGCACCGCCGCGCCACGCCGGACGTCCATCGCTGCGGCAGCGGCCGCGAGGATCTCTCCTTGATCGAAACCCGCCCATGCAGCAGTAAGGTCCGTTCTCGAACTCACGGCGACGGCACGCCAGCCACCCAGCTTCAGGGCTTCGATGACGGGTTGGACATGGTGCGGGTGGTCGGTGACCACCAGGGCAAAAGCGTTGGCCCCGTAGCCGGCGGCCGGCGCCAACGCGCGGGCCTCGGAGAGCGGCATGTTGCCGAGCAACGCGAGGACGGGGCCACGCAGGCGGTGTGCGGCCAGTTTGTCCATGAGATGGTCGTCGAAGGGCGCCTCGGCACCCTCGACGACGGCGGCTTCTTTGCGCCTGCGCTCGCCGTGGACATGCCGTGGGCCGCTGAGCTGGATGGCGGCGAGGCTTTCGGCAATGGATTGCAGGCCTCCCACACCGCTGAATTCCTCGGTTTCGGGATACGGCGCGGAGCGGGATGTGCGAAATGCGGGGTGTCCGGCGGCATCGAGGAAACGCAGCGAATAGCTGCGATCGGCAAGGTGGGCGCTGATCGACATCGCTGCCGTCACGACCCATTCGAAGTTCTCACTGCTCACCAGTTCAAAAGCGTCTTCGTGCGCGGGGCCGAAGACCGCGGCCGAGCCCGACACGAAAGCGGAATAGCGCTGGTCCAGGATGATGGTCGCCTCGGGCGTGGTGACGGATTCCTCCTGCCGCACCATGAGTTCGCCGTGCCGCGCCGTCGCGGCCCAATGGACGCGCCGCATGGGGTCGCCATGCCGGTATTCGCGGGTCATCACATCGTCGTCGCTGGGATTTGCGCGGATCCGCGTGGCCGTCACGCCGTCGTTTCCGCGTGCGCCGGCCAGGCCAGTGGCGGGTAGTTCGACGGCGGCGGGCGTCACGGTGAGGATGTCGCCGTCATCGATCTCGTGCCGGTGCAGCGACAATCCGAAGGGATCGCAGAACTCGGCCGTGACCGGACCGATCCTGAACTGGCCGCGCTTGCCGGAGCGCAAGTGGTACTCATAGCGGCTGGTGCCGCCGGAAGCGGCACGGGCGGGAAAGCGAAAGGCCGGAGGTTCGCCGAAGCGCGGCGGCAACTGCTCTTCCATGATCACCGGCCCGGCCGCTGCGCCGGTCCGCGCAACTGCCAAGCGCACCGTGGCCGTGGAGGAAGTCTCCACGGAGGAGGGATGGAATTCGCGGAACACCTGGAAACGCGGCTTGAGGATGCGGACGCCGGCAAGCGATACCAGCGGCAGCACCAGCAGCAGGATCCCAAGGGCCAACAGATCCCGCCTGCCCATGATCTGGGCAAGCAGCAAGAAACCCACACCACTGGCCAGCAAGCCCCAGCCACGGGTAGTGAACAGATGCTTCGGAAGTAGATCGATCAGCGCCATGCCTGCCCCCTCCTTCGCTCTCCCTAGCTGCCGCGGCGTTCCGCGCCAGCGTCTTGGCTTACCGGGAGGGAGGCCAGGATGGCCCGGATGATGCTCTGTGGTGTATCACCGGAACTCGCGGCCTTGCGGTCAAGGATGATGCGGTGTGCCAGCACGGACTCGGCGACGGAAATGACGTCGTCGGGAAGGACGAAATCCCTTCCGTCGAGGGCAGCGGTCGCTTTGGCCGCCCGCAGCAGTTGCAGGAGGGATCGCGGGCTGGCTCCGAGGCGCAGGCGGGCGCTGTCCCGGGTGGCCCGGCCCAGGGCAACCGTATATTCCTTGACGGACTGCGAAACGTAAACCTGCTGCACCGTGGCGATCATCGCGGCGACGTCCGCGGAAGTGACCACCGGCGTGACTTTGGCGAGGGGTGAGACCGCCTGATGCGTCTCGAGCATCTCGATCTCGGAGAGCTTGTCCGGGTAGCCCATCGAGATGCGGGCCATGAAACGGTCCCGCTGCGCCTCCGGCAGCGGGTACGTTCCTTCCATTTCGATGGGGTTCTGCGTCGCGACAACCATGAACGGTTCGCCCAGCTGGTACGAATGGCCGTCCACCGTCACTTGGTGTTCCTCCATGCATTCGAGGAGGGCGGACTGCGTCTTGGCGGAGGCGCGATTGATTTCGTCTCCGATCACGATGTTGGCGAACACCGCACCCATCCGGAACTCGAACTGCCTTGAGGACTGGTTGTAGATGGAGACGCCGGTGACGTCCGAAGGAAGGAGGTCCGGGGTGAACTGGATCCGGCTGACCTTGCAATCGATGGTCCGGGCGAGGGTCTTGGCGAGCAGCGTCTTGCCGACACCCGGCACGTCCTCCACCAACAGGTGGCCTTGGGCGAGGAGCACGGTGAGGGCAAGCTTGGCGGCCTCGGCTTTGCCGTCGATGACTTTGTTGATGGCCGCCAGGATTTTCTCGCTGGCAGCGTGGAATTGCTCAGGATCCATGACCGTCGGCTTGTGCCCGTTGAAGGACTCGCGCTCAGGCGGCAAGGCAACCACGGCCTCATCCCGTAGCAACTCTTCATCAACGGTGCCGTGTCGCTTTGAGTCCATGGACAATCCCCTCAGCCATGACAGAACCCCGGCCGGGCCGCGGTGCCCTGGCCGGGATTTACCGCCTTTTGTACCAGACTACCCAGCCTAGGGCCGCCGCAGACAGAGGCATGTTCCGCTGGAAGGGATACAGGGGTGATCAGGGAGGGATACTTGGGCGATCAGGAAGGCATCAGCAGGGAAAGATAGGGTGGATCCATGTGCAATTCCCTCCCGCCGGCTTCCTACCGCGCGCCTGAAACCGGCGATTCCCGCAAAGAATACCCGCCCGCTCCCGAACCGCTTCCGGTCCCCGTGATGGACAACCACACGCACCTCGACTTCCGGCACGGCCTGCTCGAAGTCGTGGTGGCGGATGCCCTGGACGCAGCCGAAGCCGTAGGTGTCCAGGGCGCAGTGCAGGTAGGTTGCGACCTCGAGTCATCGCGGTTCACGGTCCAAGCGCTTGAGGCGGACCGGCGGCTCCTTGGAGCTGTCGCCATCCACCCCAACGATGCCCCCGTTTACGCGGGCCGCGGAGAGCTGGAATCGGCGCTCGCGGAAATCGAGGAGCTGGCGGCCCATCCGAGGGTCCGTGCGATCGGTGAAACCGGGCTTGATTTCTTCCGCACCCATGGCGACGGACTGGTGCACCAGCGCCATTCGTTCCGCCGCCACATCGATATCGCGAAGAGACTGGACCTCACCCTCCAGATCCACGACCGTGACGCCCACGACGACGTGGTCCAGGTTCTCCGGGAGGAGGGGGCTCCCCAGCGGGTGGTGTTCCATTGCTTCTCGGGCGATGAAGAACTCGCACGGATCTGTAATTTGAACGGCTGGTACATGTCCTTTGCGGGCACCATGACGTTCAAGAACGCCGCAAATCTGAGGGACGCGCTGGCCATCGCGGATCGGGAGCTGGTGCTCGTCGAGACGGACTCCCCGTTCCTCACGCCGCACCCTTACCGGGGCCGTCCGAACGCGAGCTACATGGTGCCGTACACCGTCCGTTCCATGGCCGAAGTGACCGGCACAGAGCTATCGATGCTGTGCTCGCAACTGGCTCAAAACACCATCGCCACCTACGGATCCTGGGACTAAGCAGCATTCACGATGCATACCCAGTATGTAAAAATCTTGGTCACTTTATAACGCTTCGGTTACAGTGGGTAACCAGTAGCCGGGGTCGGGGAAGGCCTTCGGACAACTAACTCCGTTCGCAATTGGTGTTTTCAGTTGAATTGAGTGTGGCGGCGCACAACTCCGCTGCAGTCCTCACGCATGCTTCGGCCTGCATCCGGGACCGCGGCAGGAGGCCCCTGTGCGCTTTTCCCCGTGCCCGGATGGTCCAAAAGTTACGGGCAAACATGGTCAAGTTCTTCACCACGGGCGGCAAGTTCAGTTTCGTCAAGGTCGGTGCGCAGCTGCTGGTGCTTTTGGCACTGGTGCTGGGAGTAGTTGCTTTTACGGGCAACAACAAATCAGTCACCCTCAACGTCGACGGCAAAGTGAGTTCCGTCCAGACCTTCGGCAATACCGTTGACCAGGTGGTCAAGGCAGCCAAGGTTGATCTGAAGGCTGAGGACCGGGTTTCCCCGGCCTTGGACACCTCGGTGCAGAACGGCTCCATCATCAACGTCAATCTGGCCAAGGCCGTAACGGTCAGCCTTGATGGCGCCCAGCGGACGGTCAACACCACGGCCCCGAACGTCGAAGGCCTCGTCTCCGAGCTCGGCGTGGCGAGCGCATCGGCCGTCTCCCAGCCCAAGGACACGCAGCTGGCTGTCTCCGGATCCTACGTTTCGATCCTTACCCCCAAGACGATCAGCCTGATTGTCGACGGTCAGAGCTCTTCAAAGACCACGACGGCGGCCGACGTGGGAACCGTCCTCAGCGATGCCGGCGTCTCGCTCGGCGCGAACGACCGGGTTTCGCAGCCCAACTCGGCTCCCGTCGTCCAGAACATGGTGATCAAGGTTTCCCGGGTGGACACCAGCAAGACCGCCACCGAGACGGAGAACGTCCCCTTTGACACGGTCACGACGGAAGACGCCACTCAGTTCAGCGACCAGAAGACTGTAACCCAGGAAGGGGTCCTCGGACTGCTCAGCAAGACGTTCAAGCTCGTCCTGGTAGATGGTCGCGAAGCTTCCCGGTCTTTGGTCTCCTCTGACGTCACCGTCAAGCCGGTCTCCGCGAAGGTGACGGTCGGAACCAAGGAGCGCCCGAAGCCCGCCCCCGCCGCGGCTGTTGCCTCAGGACCTACCGGCGCACCGAACGAGGCAATGTGGGACAAGATTGCACAGTGTGAGTCCGGCGGGAACTGGGCCATCAACACCGGCAACGGTTACTACGGTGGCCTGCAGTTCGACATCCAGACCTGGATCGGTTCCGGCGGTGGCGCTTACGCTCCCAACGCAGCCGCCGCCAGCAAGGCCCAGCAGATTGACATCGCCAACCGCGTCTACGCGCAGCGCGGCCTCGGACCTTGGGGCTGTGGCTGGGCAGCTTCCAGCTAAACGAAATGAAATTGGCCGGGTCCGGAATCTTCGGGCCCGGCCTTTTCGCGTGCCGAAGATGGGGAGCGGGCGCTCCCGCTAGTCGCTCAGACGATACGATACCTAGGTGACTGAACCGAATTCCGAACACGCCGCCGTCGCACCCCTTCTGGGAGCTGCGGACATCCGACGGCTCGCCGAGGAAATCGGTGTCCGCCCGACAAAGACCCTGGGCCAGAACTTCGTCATCGACGGAAACACGATCCGGAGGATCGTCTCCGTCGCCGGTATCGATCCCGAGGAAACCGTGCTCGAGGTCGGGCCGGGGCTTGGTTCGTTGACGCTCGGCCTGCTCGACGCCGCCAAAACAGTTGTCGCCGTCGAAATCGATCCCGTACTGGCCGGCAAGTTGCCGGACACGGTGCGCGCGTGGCGCCCGGAGTCCGCGGACGATTTCCATCTCGTCCTCTCCGACGCCATGAAGATCACCGAACTTCCGGTACAGCCCACGGCCCTCGTGGCCAACCTGCCGTACAACGTGGCGGTCCCCGTGGTCCTGCACCTGCTCCAGCATTTCCCGAGCCTGCAACACGGGCTGGTCATGGTCCAGGACGAAGTGGCGGACCGGCTGGCCGCCGGGCCCGGCTCCAAAATCTACGGAGTTCCCTCGGTCAAGGCCGCTTGGTACGGCCACATGCGCAAAGCCGGCGTGATCGGCATGAATGTCTTCTGGCCGGCGCCGAAGATCCACTCCGGACTCGTGTCCTTCACCCGCGGTACACCGCCGGCAACGCACGCGACGCGCGAGCAAGTCTTCGCGGTCATCGACGCCGCCTTCGCCCAGCGCCGCAAGACACTCCGCGCGGCCCTCGCGACCTGGGCCGGGAGCGCGGCCGAGGCCGAACGTTTCATCGTGGCTGCAGGCGTTGATCCGACGGCCCGCGGAGAGGTGCTCGATATCAACGCGTTTGTCCGGATCGCCGAGGCACGCCACCCCCTGGACGCATGAATCCGGCAATCAGCGGTGCGATCCGCGGCCGCTTCGTCGCACGGACCGTCCGCGTCCGGGCGCCCGGCAAGGTGAACGTTTCCCTCAACGTCGGCCCCTTGCGGCCCGACGGCTACCACTCGGTGGCCAGCGTGTATCTCGCGGTATCCCTGTACGAGGAAGTAGCCGCCACGAGCACTGAGGGGCCCGGGATCACGGTCAGCATCGCTCCCTCAAGCACGTTGGACCTCGACGGTGTGGACATCCCGCTGGACGAGCGGAACCTGGCCTACAAGGCTGCCGCCATCATGAGGGATGTCTCGGAGAACGCCACGGGGGTGCACTTGGAAATCACCAAGCGCGTGCCTGTTGCCGGAGGCATGGGCGGCGGCTCGGCCGATGCCGCGGCGACGCTCCTGGCCTGCGATGCGCTCTGGAACAGTGGTTTGTCCCGTGAAGAACTGGCCCACCTTGCCGCCGAGTTGGGTGCGGACGTGCCGTTCTCGCTCCTCGGAGGTACCGCCGTCGGGCTTGGCGTCGGCGACGAACTCTCACCCGCCCTGGCGAAAGCACAGATGGACTGGGTTTTGGTCTGCGCTGACTACGGACTCTCCACACCCGAGGTCTTCCACACCTTGGACAGGCTTCGGAACTCCGAGGGACTCGACATCCCCGAACCGCTCGAGGTCGACGCCAAGATCCTGCAGGCGCTGCGCGACGGGAATCCCGACGCCCTGAGCAAAGTCCTTGTCAACGACCTTCAGCGCGCCTCGATCGAGCTGTCTCCGCAATTGCGGGACACCATCGGGATGGGGGAGTCGAGCGGTGCCCTCGCCGGGATTGTTTCGGGTTCCGGCCCCACCGTGGCTTTGCTCGCCCACAACCCCCGGGCGGCCGAAGGGCTCGCCGAAGACCTTCGGCACCTGGGACACAACGCCCTTGCTGTGCACGGCCCGGTTCCCGGTGCCCGGATCATCTCCGATACCCTCCTTTGACAAGTCGCACTGACTGTTCACATCAGAAAGTAGTACCAGTGGCCCACCTGCTCGGCGGTGAAAACCTCACCGTTTCGTTCGCAACCCGCACCATCCTCGACGGCGTAACCCTTGGTTTGGAGGACGGCGACAGGATCGGCATGGTCGGGCGCAACGGCGACGGCAAATCCACGCTGATGCGCTTGCTGGCATTGCGATCGACGCCGGATTCCGGCCGCGTCACCAAACGCGGCGACGTCAATGTCGGCTACCTCGACCAGTCCGACGTGCTCGACGGCGACCTCACCGTGGGGGCCGCGATTGTCGGCGACCAAGCCGACCATGAATGGGCCGCGAACCCCAAAATCCGCGAGATCATGGGCGGCCTCGTGGCCGACGTCGATTGGCACGCCAACGTGCATGCCCTCTCCGGCGGACAAAAGCGTAGGGTCGCCTTGGCCAAGCTGCTCATCGAGGACCACGACGTGATCATGCTCGACGAGCCCACCAACCACCTCGACGTGGAAGGGGTCGCCTGGCTCTCCCGGCACTTGAAGACCCGATGGAGGGCCAACCAGGGCGCGTTCCTTGTGGTGACGCACGACCGTTGGTTCCTGGACGAAGTCTGCAACCGGACGTGGGAAGTTCACGACGCCATGGTGGACCCGTTCGACGGCGGCTACGCGGCCTACGTGTTGGCCCGCGCCGAGCGCGACCGGAGCGCATCCGTCGTCGAGAGCAAACGGCAACAACTGGTCAAGAAGGAGCTGGCGTGGCTGCGCAGGGGCGCCCCGGCGCGAACCTCGAAGCCGAAGTTCCGCATCGAAGCCGCCAACGAGCTGATCGCCGATGTTCCTGATCCGCGCGACTCGGTGGCCCTCAGCAAGATGGCAACCGCCCGGCTCGGCAAGGACGTGCTGGACCTTGAAGGTGTCTCCCTCGACTTCAAGGGCGACGACGCCGGCCGGAAGCTCTTCGACGACGTTACCTTGCGCTTGGCGCCCGGGCAGCGGCTCGGGCTGGTGGGCGTCAACGGTGCCGGAAAGTCCACACTGCTGCGGCTGCTCAACGGCGAGATCACGCCGAGTTCCGGAAAGGTCAAGCGCGGCAAGACCGTTGTCACGGCGGTGCTCAGCCAGGACGTGAAGGAGCTCGACGATGTGTCCGACCTTCGTGTCATCGAGGTCATCGAACGTGAGAAACGCTCCTTCAGCGTTGGCGGCAAGGAGTTCACGGCCGGCCAGCTCGTGGAGCAGCTCGGGTTCACGAAGGAAAAGCAGTGGACGCCCGTCACCGACCTTTCCGGTGGCGAACGGCGCCGCCTGCAGCTTTTGCGCCTGCTTGTGGGCGAACCGAACGTCTTGATGCTCGACGAACCCACCAACGACCTCGATACCGACACCCTGGCCGCCGTTGAAGACGTCCTTGACGGCTGGCCCGGCACGCTGGTCGTTGTCAGCCACGACCGCTACCTGCTGGAACGCGTCACGGATTCCCAAATGGCACTCTTGGGCGATGGCAAGCTGCGCGGACTTCCGGGCGGCGTGGACCAGTACCTCGAATTGCGCGAAGCCGCGCTCGCGAGCGGTGCGGTGACCGGCGGCGCGTCGAGCGGTAGCGCCAGGCCGACGGCGGCAAGCGGCTCGAGTGCGGCCGCCTCCGGTCCGAGCGAAGCAGAGAAGCGTGAAGCCCGGAAGGACCTGAACCGGATCGACCGGCAGCTGGGCAAGATCGCCCAACAAGAAGAGAAGCTCCACGTCCAAATGGCGGCCAAGTCCCAATCCGGCGACTTCGACGCCCTCGGCGAACTGAACACCAAGCTCCAGGAACTCCTCGAAGAAAAAGAAGGCCTGGAGCTCGAATGGCTCGAGGCGGCCGAGATCCTGGGGGAGTAGGCTCTGTCGGCCGGCGCCCGCTGTTGCGCGACCCTGGCGCCGGGTACCTTGGGTGCCGGAGCCGGCCCTTCCGCGTCGCTTAGACACGGCCCATGTGTGGGCCTGCGGTCGCTGAGCGACCTCCGGCCCACGAAGGGCCGCGATGCGCTCCTTTCGGAAGAACCGCCTCCGGCGGGGAAAGTCACCTCGCGAGGCGGCGGACTTCCGGCGTCGTCCGCCAGCGGTGAGATGGGTGGGGGCCGTGGACCTCGAGGCACAAGGGAGACGGTAGGTCGTCGCGAACGAGCGAACCGACACCCAAATTTGCCCGCGACAAAGATCGAGAAAACCGATGCGCGGATTCCGGTGTCGACAGGGATTCTGCGTGTCGGCGGGCTCGTCGGTGTCGGAAGTCGAGGCGCGCATAGGGTGAATCCTGAACGGAATGCAGGCAAGAGCGGTGCTGCGGGCCTTCGGGTAGGAGCGCATCGCGAGGCATCGGGCACTGGAGGTCGCTCAGCGACCGCAGGTGCCCATTTGCCTCGTGTCTAAGCGACGGCGAAGGGCCGTTGCGCCGCGAAGGCGACCATGGAAACGTGCGAAAGGGCCGTTGCGCCGCGAAGGCGAGCACGGACGCAACGCCAACTGCAAAGGCGACAGAGGTGAACCAGCCAAGGCACCCCGAGCCCCTAGCCCTCGCTCCGCAGCTCCGGCTCTTTTTGCAGGCCCGTCAGGCCGTTCCATGCCAGGTTGACCAGGTGGGCGGCTACTGCGCGCTTGTCGGGCTCGCGGTGGTCCAACCACCATTGGCCGGTCATGGCCACCATGCCCACGAGCATCTGGGCGTACATGGCGCCGTCTGCTGCGCTGAATCCGCGCCGGGAGAATTCTTCGGCGAGCAGGTTTTCCACGCGATCCGCCACGTGGGACAGCAGGGCGGAGAAGGCGCCTTCGGGTTGGGAGGGCGGGGCGTCGCGCATGAGGATCCGGAAGCCGTCGCTTCGCTCTTCGATGTAGCCGAGCAAGGCAAGGGCCGCCTGTTCAACGAGGACGCGCGGTTTGGCTTCGGCGGCGAGGGACTCGTTGATGGCGTCGAGGAGGATCCGGAATTCGAACTCCACAACCTGCGTGTAGAGGCCTTCCTTCGAGCCGAAGTGCTCGTAGATCACGGGCTTGGACACGCCTGCGGCCGCTGCGATTTCGTCGATGGTCGTAGCGTCCAGGCCGCGGGCGGCGAAGAGGCCCCGGCCAATTTCGATGAGCTGGGAGCGGCGTTGGGAGCCTGTCATCCGGGCACGGACAACCTGGGCTGCGGGTGCGTGGTTGATCACCCTGGAACCCGTCGTTTGCCGGGGAAGTCCTGTGCTGTTGCTCACGCATCCATCATGCCTCATGTCAAGCGTGCAGCGGCCTCGCGAGGGCTTGTCAGTGCCGCTGAAAAGGACTCAAGAATGCACCAAGTCGCGAACACCGCAATGGTCATGGCAAACTAGATTCTTGTGTGTGCGACCCGGTCAATCGGGAAGCCCGAGGACCTTGCGTCCGCAAGGGCCACGTGCGCACGGTCCGCTCTGGTGTAATGGCAGCACCCCGGCCTTTGGAGCCGTGGAGTATAGGTTCGAATCCTATGGGCGGAACTTGTCGGTGGTCTGCCGGCGCCGCCTCTGAAGGCACCGTCTCTCCCGAAGCTGTCCACTGGCTGCACGGAAGGCTGTGAATCGGCAAGAGTAGGATAGAGCAGATGCCGCAGCCGGGTTCGCCCGGACGTAACCGAGCAAGGAGAGCGACTTCGTGAGCCCCGATACTACTGGCCCCGCCGCTGTAATTGTCCTAGCTGCCGGAGCCGGTACACGGATGAAGTCGCGGACTCCCAAAATCCTTCACGAAATCGGCGGACGCTCGATGGTGGCGCACGCCATCCTCGCGGCCCGCTCCATCGATCCCCGGCAGCTGGCCTTGGTGGTGCGCCACGAACGCGACCTCGTCGCGGCGCACATTGCACTGATCGATCCCGACGCCGTCATCGTGGACCAGGACGATGTTCCGGGAACCGGACGCGCGGTGGAGGTAGCCCTTGACGCCTTGGACGCGAAGGCCGAACTCACTGGCACGGTAGTGGTCACGTATGGCGATGTGCCTTTGCTGACCGGTTCCCTACTCTCCGAGCTTGTCGCCACGCATGAATCCGAGGGCAATGCGGTGACGGTCCTGACTGCGGTTCTCGACGATGCCAATGGCTATGGCCGCATCCTTCGTGCCGAGGACGGCACCGTGCTGGGCATCCGCGAACACAAAGACGCCAGCGACGCCGAGCGCTCCATCCGCGAGGTCAACTCCGGCATCTACGCTTTTGACGCAAAAGTTCTTCGCGAGCAGCTGCGCAAAGTGACCACTGAGAACATCCAGCAAGAAAAGTACCTCACGGACGTTCTCGAATTGGCGCGCGACGCCGGAGGCCGGGTTTCCGCCGTCGTCACCGCAGACCGCTGGCAGGTCGAGGGCGCCAACGACCGTATCCAGCTCGCCGCGCTCGGTGCCGAGCACAACCGCCGCATCATCGAGGCCTGGATGCGTGCCGGCGTCACGGTGGTTGACCCGGCCACCACGTGGATCGATTCCACCGTCACCTTGGACGAGGACGTCCGCCTCCTGCCCAACACACAGCTCCACGGCACGACAACCGTGGCGCGCGACGCCGTCGTCGGGCCCGACACGACCCTCACCGACGTTTCGGTGGGCGAAGGCGCGAAGGTGACCCGCACCCACGGTTCCGGATCCACCATTGGCGCCAGGGCAAGCGTGGGCCCGTTCACCTACCTGCGCCCCGGCACAGTCCTCGGGGAGACCGGCAAGATCGGCGCTTTCTACGAAACGAAGAACGTGACGATCGGCCGCGGTTCGAAGCTGTCCCACCTCGGCTATGCGGGCGATGCCGAGATCGGCGAGGACACCAACATCGGCTGCGGCAACATCACGGCCAACTACGACGGCGAGAAGAAGCACCGTACGGTGATCGGCTCCGGCGTACGGACCGGTTCCAACACCGTCTTCGTTGCCCCGGTAACGATTGGTGACGGCGCGTACAGCGGTGCCGGCGCAATCATCCGCAAAGACGTTCCCGCCGGAGCCCTCACCTTGAGTGTCGCTCCCCAGCGCAACGCAGAAGGCTGGGTCATCGCCAACCGGCAGGGCAGCAACTCGGCCCAGCTGGCGCAGGCTGCGCAAGCCGCGCATGGCTCCACTGCCACCCCCGATTCCTCAAGTACTCCGGCAACCACAGAAGAGGGCACACAGGCATGAGCGAAATTACCGCACACGGCGAGAAGAAACTAGTTCTCGCCGCCGGACGGGCGCACCCCGAGCTGGCGCAGGAAATCGCCAAGGAGTTGGAAACCGAACTCCTGCCTATCGACGCCTACGACTTCGCGAACGGGGAGATCTATGTGCGCTCAGCGGAGAGCGTCCGTGGCACGGACGCCTTCGTCATCCAGGCGCACCCGGCCCCGCTGAACAACTGGCTCATGGAGCAGTTGATCATGATCGATTCCCTGAAACGCGCCTCGGCGAAGCGGATCACGGTTGTTTCGCCGTTCTACCCCTACGCCCGGCAGGACAAGAAGGGCCGCGGCCGCGAGCCGATCTCCGCCCGCTTGGTGGCAGACCTCTACAAGACCGCCGGCGCGGACCGCATCATGTCCGTGGACCTGCACACGTCCCAGATCCAGGGGTTCTTTGACGGCCCCGTGGATCACCTCATGGCCATCCCGCTGCTTGCCGACTACATCCGCACCAGGGTCGAAGCCGACAACATCACTGTCGTCTCGCCGGACACCGGCCGTGTCCGCGTCGCGGAACAGTGGGCCGAGCGCCTGGGCGGCGCGCCGTTGGCGTTCGTCCACAAGAGCCGCGACCTCACGGTCCCGAACCAGGCTGTCTCGAAGACTGTCGTCGGGCAGATCGAAGGCCGCACCTGCGTCCTGATCGACGACATGATCGACACCGGTGGAACGATCTCCGGCGCTGTCCAGGTCCTCAAGAACGCCGGTGCCAAGGACGTCATCATAGCGTGCACCCACGCAGTGTTCTCCGAGCCGGCGGCGCAGCGCCTGGCCGATTCCGGTGCCCGCGAGGTTGTCGTCACCAACACCTTGCCGATTCCGGCCGACAAGCGCTTCCCGCAGCTCACGGTGCTGTCGATCGCACCCTTGATCGCACGCGCCATCCGCGAAGTGTTCGACGACGGTTCCGTCACCAGCCTCTTCGACGGCAACGCGTAGTCCCCCACCCAACTGACTGGCAGTAGTTGTCGTTCTCGGCCCTCAAAACGACAACTACTGCCAGTGAGTTGGGTCGGGTCGGGGCCGTTTTCCCTTTGGCGGGACGCGGCTGCTAAACTCTTGGGGATACCTTGGCGAGGGAGAGCACATCCGGGTTAAAACCGGATTGCGGGTCTCCGTTATCGACTGGGTCTGAATCTCCTTCAACGAAGGCGGACTGAACCTGCTGCTCAGCGGCTGGTACTCTGCCGGGCGTGGAAGGTCACCACAGACCTCCGCCCTTGCTGATCGACTTGCCGGCAATTTGCCGGCGCCACAGTAATCAAGGAGTACACATGTCTGAGCAGAAGCTCGCAGCAGAACTGCGCACCGAATTCGGCAAGGGTTTCGCCCGCCGCGCCCGTGCGGCCGGCCAGATCCCGGCCGTCATCTACGGCCACGGCGCTGAGCCCCTCCACATCAACCTGCCGGGCCGTGCCACCACCTTGGCCGTCCGCGTCTCCAACGCACTGTTGGCCTTGGACGTCAACGGCGAAGAGCACCTGGCTCTCGTGAAGGACATCCAGCGCGACCCGATCAAGCAGATCATCGAGCACATCGACCTGCTGACCGTCCGCAAGGGCGAGAAGGTTACCGTTGACGTGGCCGTCCACGTTATCGGGGAAGCTGCCATTGGCGCTGTCGCCAACCAGGAAGCCACCACGGTTTCCCTCGAAGCCGAGGCCACCCACCTGCCGACCTTTGTCGAAATCAGCATCGAAGGCCGCAAGGCCGGCGAGCACGTCCACGCTTCGGACATCGTCCTGCCGACTGGCTCGGAGCTGCTCACCGATCCGGAGACGCTCGTCATCCACATCTCGGAGGCCACCTCGGAAGCCGAGGAAGAGGCAGCTCCTGCTGCTGAGTAGTCTTTCGGACTAATCGAGGCATTAGCCTTTGTGAGTGGCCGGGTCCCCGAGGGGTCCCGGCCACTTCTTTTTCATTCCACCCTCTTGATTCCCTAGGATGACTCCATGACAGACACTTGGCTGATCGTAGGCCTTGGCAATCCCGGTGCCGAATACAGCCACAACCGCCACAATGTCGGCCAAATGGTCCTGGACGAACTTGCCTCGCGGATGGGCGGAAGCTTCAAAGCCCACAAGGCCCGGGCCCAGGTGGTCGAGGGCAGGCTAGGAATCGGGGGGCCCCGCGTAGTACTGGCGAAACCGATGAGCTATATGAATGTTTCCGGAGGACCCGTTTCCGGCCTCGCCAGGTTCTTCGACATCGCTCCGGATCACGTTATTGCTGTCCACGACGAAATTGATATTCCCTTCAATACGGTTAGATTGAAGATCGGCGGCGGGGAAGGCGGGCACAACGGCCTGCGCGATATTTCCAAGGCTTTGGCTACAAAGGACTACTTGCGGGTTCGCGTGGGGGTCGGCAGACCACCCGGGAGGATGGACACCGCGGACTATGTCCTCAGGGATTTTGCACCCTCAGAGAGGAAAGAGCTGCCGTTCCTCCTGGATGAAGCAGCGGACGCTGTTGAGGTATTGATGACTGAGGGTTTGATTGCCGCCCAGCAAAAGTTCCACCCCGTCAAGGCCTAGCGGCGGGGCCCCATGCGCACTCATTTCAATGGTTAACAAGTACTCTGATGGTTCGTCGGCTGACTAATTGATTCGCGCCGATCGCTATGATACTTTGCAAATCACTGCTGGGGGTGAAGAGGAAATACAAAAGCAAACGACCCGCTGAACGTCACGTCCGCCAGAGCTGCGAAGGTAGCGTGATCTAAATTGCGAGCAACACCGGAATCTGAAACAGAGCGACCCTCAACGGAGCGGCAAGCACTGGGCGCTGCAGAGCGTCGAAAATGGTCGTCGCTGGTCCGGCAGGATCTTCAGAACACGGTTATTGAAGCGCTCGGCGACCCGTCTTTGTATGGAGTGGTGGTGGTTGGCGCCCCGGGCGTGGGCAAAGCGACTTTTGCCCGTTCGGTAGAGGCCCGCCTCACTCCAAGGACCCACGTACTGCACCTGCACGGCTCCACGGACGTCACCACTCCGTTTGGGGCCTTGGCCCATCTGCTCGCGAGGCTGCCAATCGATGCCGCAGATTCCCCTGGCGCGATTATCCACGGCATCTCGCATTTGATAAGTTCGGACGCCGCGGGACGCGAAGTGCTGTTGATCCTTTCGGAACTTCCCGCTTTGGATACCATGAGCACAGCACTTCTCGTGCACTTACTAATCAGTGGGACAGCAAAGGTCCTCGTCACTGTCCGCCAAGCCACAGACATGCCCGAAGATCTGGTCAGGCTGTTGAAAGACGGCCTCCTGGACGAGGTTGAACTTCAGGTCTTTTCCCGCGCGGAAGTTGCCAAATTGCTCAGCGGCGTCCTTGGGAAACGGGTGACCGCTACGGCTGCAAGCGCTTTGCACGCGTCCAGCGGTGGAAATCCCCTGGTGCTCCAAGCCATCGTCACTGAACAGCTCCGCTCAGGCAACCTGCACCTGGCCGGGCAGGTTTGGGCGATGAAGGGCGAAATCCACCTTTCATCCGCCGAAGTCCTGACCGATCTGGTCCGCTCGCGCCTGGCCAGGGAGAGCCCTGCGGTCCGGGAAGCGCTGGAGCTACTTGCCCTCATTCGAACGGCCCCACTCGCCGTGTTGTTGGACGTCCTGGAACCTGAAGTGGTTGCCGAGATGGAGTGGTCCGGCTACCTCCGCATCGAAGCGTCAGGGGCCCGCCGGGTGGCGCTGCGCGACGAGTACATGGGGGAGGTCATTCGGGGCTGGATGGACCTGCCACGGAGGAATGAACTGCGGCGGCTCGCCGCCGGGGTGATCGGCAGCATTACACGGGACCTGGATGCCGAGGCGCTCCTGGGCTTTGCCTCTTCGACGCTGAACGTCCGCGAAACCCTTGAACCCGGGGTGGCCCTCGCGGCTGCGACGGCAGCGAACAGGCAATTCGATCCTTGGTTCGCCTTGGAATGCGCCCGGCAGATCGGACGCGAGGACAAGGAATGGGTGGCTGCCGCCCAGCAACGATGCGTTTCCCACGTCATTCTGGCCGAGCACGAGGCCGCGGTGGCCGCATTGAAGGATGTGGCGCCCGAGCAGCTTCGGCGCCTCCCGGCGTATGACTATGCGGACTATGTGCAGGAGCTCTGCAGTGCGCTGCTGTGGATTCCAGGCGGGCACCTCCAGATCCCGGGCCTCATCGCTGAGGCGGGGGAGGATCTTTCCCGCCGATCGCAGGAAGCCGGAGCCGATGCCACTGAAATCGAACGGGCGTGCGGGATGCTGAGGCTCGCGGGTTTCGAGCTCCACGTCCATCAGGGCGAGTATGCCGAAGTTGCCGAAGCCTTGGAGCAGGAGTACCGGGATGGCGTTGATCTTCAGCAAAGGCTGAGCTGCGGGAGCCTGCTGACCATGGCCTGGGCAGTACTAGGCAGGGAAATGGAGGCGATCGAGCTGGCGCGCGAGCTGAGGCACAAGATTCAGCGCGCAAAGGCAAGGCCGCGGTTGCATAACTGGTTGTCCGAAGGCTTGTTTGCCGCACTCCTATGCAGCGGACAGTGGGAAGAACTCGCCCGGATGCTGACGGCAACCCTCGATCAGCAACCAAAGAACATCCACTACCTTGGCGGTGCCGCAGAACTTGCCCTTGGCGTTTCCTACACCTATGCCGGACGGGCAACAGTGGCGATCGACACCCTGCTGGGGGCCCAGGCGCAGTTGGAGATCAGGCGCAACTACTATGGACCAGCATTGGCCTACTCCGCGCTCGCTTTTGCGTACGCCCAGGCCGGAGACGTGAAGGAATCCCGGACTTTTCTCGAATTGGCGGAAAAGGGACAAGGGGAAACAGCCTGGTTCCCCGCCTGGATGGCCGAATTCTGCGTCAAGATGGCAAGACGCTGGCTGAAGGATCCCGGGGCGAAGCAAAGTCTCATCGAGTCGGCCAACCGGGATTTGGCGAGGGGACGGATCACCACGGCGTCAATCAGCCTCTTCGGCGCCACCGTGCACGGCACCGAAGAGGAGCTGCTGCTCCTGGAGCAGGTCTCATCCCGCCGCCAGGGCAAGATGGCCGCAGTGAACCGGATGGTGGCGGAGGGAACCCGCAAGAAGGACCCGAAGACGCTGCTTCTTGCTGCTTCGGTTGCCCAGGAACTGAAATTGGATGCGGTAGAGTCCCGCTGTGCCGTCCTGGCCTTGGACATCGCCCGGGAAGCCGGCGATTCAGCGTCCGCCAGGCTGGCACAACAGCGGCTGGACCGCTTGGTCGGGACCGTGCCGGTACTACCCCTGACACCACACACTTTCGGACCCGAACTGACGGAAAGGGAGCGTCAGGTTGCAAAGATGGCCAGTCAAGGGTTGAGTAACAAAGAGGTAGCCAACCAGTTGCAAGTTTCCGTGCGCACAGTCGAAGGCCACCTCTACCAAATCTTCACGAAAATGGGAATCTCATCGAGGAGCGAGCTTGAAGGAACCGCGCAGTCATGACAACGCTGCGGCGGTGCATGGTCATGTCGGAGAACGCGGTACAAGGCCGCCCGAACCGTGGCTCGACTATGGGCATTTGCTTCCTGGAATTACAGCTGCCATCCGTGCGGATGACTGTTCGGCCGTCTTCATCGTGGGCGATTCCGGTCTCGGCGCGTCATCTCTCCTGGCCCAACTGGGAAGCGCCTTTGACGGGGAACGTGCGGTTGTCCCGATTCACGGAAGTCCGTCACTGACCGCGGTCCCGTACGGGGTACTGGCTCCTTTTCTTGCCCATCTTTCACTTGCCGACATATCCTCCCGGGTCGCCGTGCTTCGCTCACTCTGGGATCATCTTGAGGGCGTCCGCGTAGGTACCGGACCAGCTTTGCTGCTCGTCGATGACGCGCACTACCTTGACGATGCCACATGCGCGATGCTGACCGAGCTTGTCCAGGCAGGATGGGCCAAAATCGTGGCCGCATGCATTCCACGGCCGGGAGTTCCCGGGCCGCTCTTGCGCTTGTGGCACGAGGGGACTGCCGAGTGGTTTGACCTGGAGCCTTTGACCGCTGAGCAAGGCCACGAACTGTGCGAGGCATTGCTGGGGGGAATCGTCCTGAACAGCACAAGCCATGGGTTCTGGACCGAGGCGGGCGGCAACACCCTTCTTTTGAAGACCCTTGTCCGCGAAGCCGAGAGCTCGGGTACCCTCGTCCAGAGGCACGGCGTTTGGCTCAAAACAGCCGCGACACCGGTCCACACGGTAAAGCTGGAAGCTGTTGTCAAACTTCAGCTGATGCGCATTTCGGCCGCGGGCAGGGAAGCGTTGAGTTTGATCGCATTGGCAGAACCGGTGGACGAGACGTTGATTAACGTTGTGGCCGGAGAAACGGCCGTCCAAGAGCTCGTGGACCAGCATTTAATCAAGCCCGGGGGCAATGGGTTGCCAAACCTTCGACTCGTCAATCCGGTCTACGGAGAAGTGCTTAGAAGCATCGTTCCGGCCGCGCAGAGCCTCCAACTGCATCGGCAGTTGATCTCCCGGATGGATGTTTTGGAGGACAACCCGGATTCCTTGTTGCGGATGGTGACGTGGTCACTCGACTGCGGAGCGGACGTACCGGATCGTCTTTTGATCCGGGCGGCGGTGCTTTCGGCGAGATTACTGCAGAGCGAGACGGCACTGCGCATGGCGGGCGCGGTACAGGACATGCAATGGCAATCGGTTGCTCAGGCGGTTATCGCTCGCTCGTACTTCAATCTCGGCCGCCGGGACGAGGCTGCGGCAGCCTTGACCCAAGAAACAGTGGATGGCACTGCCGGACCCTCCCACGTCGTATCCAGCAGCGTTCTCCGCGCGGTCACACTTGCCGCCGTCGGGCAGTCCGCTTCCGTGATACGGGCAGAGGCCGAGGTCCTCCGCGAATGGGGCGAACAGCAGCCAGGCATCGAGGGCCAGCGGACGCCGGACGCGAAAGCCTCGGTGACGCTCGCCGTCACCGTGATCGGGCTGCTTGCCGGCTCCGTGGACGGCGACTACAAGAGGATGGGCCCCGAACTGGAGCACGTGCTCCTTCAGTCGGGAACCGTGGAAGGCTCTTTGGCCCCCCTATTCAGGGCCCTGGCGCTGGCCCTGAAGGCAGAAATGCTTTGCGCCCTCGGCCACGGGCGGCAGGCAAGGCTGTTGGTTCTCGAGGCTGCCGGCTTGGCGCAGCCCCAGGAGAACGATGTCTTCTTCATCCCCGAATTCATTTCTGCCCGCCTCGTCATTTGCGCACTGGCTGTAGGTGACTGGGCCGACGCACAAACGCTCCTCGACAGGTACTACGAATCGTCGGGTGTCTCGATGGCGACCTTCGGCGGCGCGGCCTACGTGGTGGCCGGGTACATTGCCATCAGGCAGGGAAAGTCCGGCGACGCCTTGCCCTTGCTGACTGCGGGACTCGAAGCCTTGAGGGACAGCGATCCGCAGAATCTCTTCGGACTGTGTGCCGCCATGGCTTTCTACGCCGCAGCCGGCGCCGGGTTGACTGAAGCCGAACGGTTCCGGGCGGACTACAAGGACTGGGGACAACACAGCACCCACCTTCTCGCGGCACAGGCAAACAGTTTTTTCGACGCCGCGCTTGAACTCCTCCACGCCGACGGTTCCGGCGTGGAAGGGTTGCACCGCAACGCTGACTACGCGGCGAAGGAAAACGCCACGTACCTTGAACTTCATGCCCTGGAGCTTGCGCTTGGCCTGGGCGATCTCAGCAGGCTGGACCGCTTTTGTGAAACCGCGGCTGCAACGGAGGGCGAGTGGGCACAAGCGCTCGCCGAATATGGGCGGGCACTTAAATTCGGGGGGGCTGCCCGGTATCTATCCGCAGGGGAGAAGCTACAGGCGGCCACCGTCTACCATCTTGCCGCGAAGGCTTATGGTTTGGCGTTGGCAGCACCGGATCGCGGCCGCACCAAAGAGCTCAGTGCCGTTGCGCGCGCGGGGCTGGCGCGCTGCAACGAAGAACTAGGCCAGGGCAGCGAGGAGACACAGAACGAGTCGGTAGTTCCGAAGCTGACAAGGAGGGAATGGGACATTGTCAATCTGGCGGTTCAGGGCCTCAGCGACCGGCAGATTGCGGACACGTTACTTATCTCGGTCCGGACCGTCGAAGGGCATCTGTACCGTTGTTATTCGAAATTGGGGATCACCGGCAGGGACGAACTTGCAGGGGCCGCCGCCGTCGCGCAGGGAGCGTCGAGTACAAGCTGAAGCCGGGAATGACCGCAGGGCACTAGTAGTGCACTCTCGACTTCGAACGGGCCCCACTGCCAGTGACGAGTACCTGCCACCCGGGGAAAAGGTACTCACACCCGCATACGAGTATCCGGCAGTATGAAAGTCGAGTACTCACTACTGGTGTGGGCCCGACGGCTAGCTGGTTAATTGGGGGGTGTCACCACTCGATCACTGGGGGTCTCGCTCATGTTGACAGCAGGCAGTGCATCTACGGTCCATGCCGTTCGGTCCGGGAGCGGATCCCGGTACCAGGCATTCGACGCATCTTCGGCTCCGTCCTCGCCTGATGGAACCGGAGGCAAATCGGCAATTTCGACGGCCTGGCCGCCGATTGGACCTAGGGCCGCTGTTGAAGACATAGCCGTTGCGCTGGCAGCTTCCAAAGGTGGTGTCCTTGTTACGGGCCCGTCGGGGAGCGGCAAGAGCTACTTGACTACTCGCGCGGTGAACGAACTACGCGGGCGCTCTTTCGTCGTCGTCATCCGGGGCAGCGCAGCGTTGGCGAGATCACCGTACGGCGCCCTCAATATCCTTTTGAGCGACCTTGACCCTGGATACCTGGCGCATCCCGTCCTGGTGCTGTCGGCGCTCACCAATTTGCTCCGTGAGCGCTCCGAGGGAAAGCCGGTATACCTGGTCATAGAAAACGCGGCCGAGCTTGATGAGTTGGCGGCGATGACAGTGGCCCAACTCGCGAGGAACGGCACTGCTCAGCTTGTCCTCACCTGCACCGACCCGCAGCGCCTCTGCGGCGAGATCACGCGGCTTTGCGGTGATGGGTTCCTGCACCGGATAGACCTCAAACCACTGACATTCCAGGAATCGCACGCTTGGCTCGAGGCCGGACTGGGAGCACAGGTCTCTGCGTCCGGCGCCCATGCCCTCTGGACAGCAAGCGGAGGCAACCCCCACTACCTCAAGATGCTCGCGGCGGAGCTCGCCGAATCCGGTTCGCTACTGAAAAGCGACGGTGTCTGGGTCCTGACTTCCCGGAGCGAACAGCACGGCAGGGCGATCACCGACCTCATCACCACGCGGCTTGGGCGAATGGGCGACGGTGAGCGCAAAGTCCTGGAGATCCTTTCGCTGGCAAGGGCCGTGCCCCTGGAATCCCTGCTGGCACTCGCCCCGGCGGACGATGTGGACTCCTTGGAAAAGAGGAGCGTCCTCGTCGTCGACGATTCGCTGCCCAGGATGGCCCGGCTCCAAAGCCAGCTGGTGGGTGACGTGGTCCGGGCGAACGTTCCCCCTGGCCGCAGCAACGAACTCCGGGGCCTGCTCCTTAGGTCGATGAATCCGGACCTTGGCCAACGCTCGATGCTGCTATCCATGGCCGCGTGGGCCTTGGACTGCGGAGCCAAGCTGGGAAGGGAAGAAGCGCTTGAAGCTGCCGCGATCGCGAACCGGCAGCTTGATGCGCGGCTGGCCCTGCGCCTGGTCCGGTCTATTCCAGGCCACGCGACGATGCCTGGGGCATTAGCCGAGGAAGCCCGGGCGATGATGACCCTGGGTGACGTCGCCGGGGCCAGGGACCTGCTGAGTCTTCATTTGGATGAACCCGGGGATGAATCCACCCTTGCCGAATGGGTCCGGCTCAAGCTGGCCGAGGCCGCGGTTCTTCTGGCCCTTCCCGAAACTACGGCGCAAGGGTGCGAAACGCTGGCCCGCGTCCGCCACCGGCTCGAAGAAGAAGTCGGCGAAGGACAGGACATCGCCGCCTTGCGCGAGGAACTTGTCCTGTCCGAATCGCAGGCAGCCAGCTATTCGGGTTCCTACGTCGAGATGGCAGCAAGACTGGAAGAGGTCCTTCAAGACTTTGAATCGCACGGCACCGAATTCCGCCTCCTTGCCGGAAGCTGGCTGTGCGAGGCGTGGGCCCTGACGGGACGGCAATCCGAGGCGGCGGACATGGCGGAACAGCTGATGGCTGACTGCCATGATCCCGCTGTTTCGGTCGCCGCAGCCCGGCGCGCCACGTCGCGGCTCCGGTTCGCCTTCGTCCTTGCAGGACGGTGGGATAAAGAGGCGGAAATGGTCCAACCCGGCGATGACCTCTTGGTTTCCGCGGCCGAGGCACTGCCCACGGCGATCGATCTTCCCAAAGCGATCTTCCGGTGCCTGCAAGGGCGGGGCCAGGACGGTTTGGACGCGCTCATTCCGGTGATAAGCCAGTTGCGGGTCCAGGACAACGAAGGCATGCTGGATGTCGCCTGCACGGCGGCGGCCTACGCCTCGGCCTTGCAAGGTGGGCAGGAGCAGGCCCTGCGCTATCTGAAGGAAGCTTCCACCCAGCCGCGCCGGCCGACGTGGCGCAAGGAGCGGACGAAGAGGTACCTCGCGGCGTTGGCCCGGGACCGGGTCGACGGACCGGAGGCCGCCGTCGAGGAGCTCCTCCGCTTGGCCGACGCCGACCGGGACGAAGGTGCCCCCGGTCACGAGATCTTTTGCCTCAGTTCAGCGGTTCGGCTTGGCGCAGTTGCAGCGGCTCCACGGTTGTTGGACTCGGCACTCCGGTGCCAGGGGCGATTCGCCGAACTGTGCGTTGCGTATGCGCGGGCGACGATGTCCAGAAGCGCAGAGCTTCTTCTTGAGGCGGCACGGTTGGCCGAAGACATGCAGAACGACAGGTTCGCCTTCGATATCGCTGAGACCGTGTTGCACCTGGACCAGGTTCAGCTGGACAAGACGGCCCTCAGGAAGGCGCGGCAACTCGCGGAGACGTGCCGGCAGCGCTTGCGCACCCCGCAAAGCGGCAACCAAGAGGGGTTGAAGCTGACTGCCCGCGAGATGGAGATCGCCAAGCTGGCGGCGAACCGGGAGAGCAATAAAGGTATCGCTGCGAAGCTCCATGTTTCAGTTCGCACGGTGGAGGGGCACCTGTACCAGATCTTCGGCAAGCTGAAAATCGTTGAACGCTCCGAGCTGAGCTTCGCGCTTGGAAACGTCGAAGGTGGTGCGAAATGACTGAAGTGGTTGCGGCCGATGCGCTCGTCGGACGATATAACGTGATGGCAGCCGTCGTCGACTGCCTTCTTGACGTCAATGGACCCGGGGTCCTGCTTTTCGGTGACGCGGGCATCGGCAAGACAGCACTGATTAACGAAGTGGTCCATGAATTGGGGCAACGCGTCCGCCCGTTCAGGGTCTTTGCCGGCCCCACCCTGGCCTCGGTACCGTTTGCTGCCTTGGCACCCTTGCTGACGGCCTTGACCCCAAGCCAGATCAACGAACCGTTGTCGGTCCTGAGGGCCGTAGTCGCGGCGTTGAACCCGGCAGGACAGCCGCATCCGGCCCCAGCCGTGCTGATCGTGGAGGACGCACATCACATCGATGACAGCAGCGTCGCTGTCCTGGCACAGTTGGCGGCAGCGGAAGCGGCAAAAGTCGTGTTCTTGTGCCGTCCGTATCCCGCGCCGCCGGCAGAGGTTTTCTCGATGTGGTCCGAAGGGCTCGTGGACCGATTCGACCTGCAGCCGCTCAACGAGCAGGAAGTCAACCAACTTTGCGCCCAGGCCTTGGATGCGCCCGTCGTCCAAGGCACCAGCGCCGTCCTTTGCAAGTACTCCGGCGGAAACCCGATGTTCCTCCTGGAACTCATCGAGCACGCCAAATCGTTGGGCCAATTGGTCTGCCGCAACGACGCCTGGATGCTTTCGGGCGAGCTCCGGGGGACCAGCGTGCGTTTGATGGACCTTGTCCGGAACCAGATCCTGATGCTGGGAGCCGCGCAGCGTGAGACCCTGGAGACCGTGGCACTGGCGGAGCCCGTCCCGCTGAATGTCGTGCAACAGGCCAGCGACTCCAGCGCCGTGGACGAACTGCAGGAACTGCATTTCATCGAGATCGCGTCCGACCGCGAGCGGCATGTCCGGCTTGCCCAGCCGCTGGTTGGCGAAGTGATTCGCCAACTGGTCCCGACCGCCCACAGCATGACCATCCGGCGGCGCATCGTGAACCTCATGGAGTCCAAGCCCCAGACCATGGACGGACTGCTGCGCTACGTCTCCTGGGGATTGGAATCTGGCACCGAGATTCCGGACTCCGACATCCTGGAAGCGGCCCAGCTGGCCAACCGGTTGTTCATCCCCAGCTACGTGGAACGGGTAGCCGGCGCAATCAAGGATCCTTCCCTGAGGCTGGCGGCCCAAGTGGAGGTGGCGCGGGCCAAATGGTACCGGGGCGACATCCGGGGAGCGGTGTCGTCGCTTGCGGGGGTCGTGGATCGGACAAATGATCCGCGGACGGTCCGGCAGGCATCGATGTTGGCGGCCCAGCTTGCCGGGCGACAAGGCGTCGGGCCGAACGCCATCAAACAGGCCGCGTACGAATGGGAAGCAGCCCTGGCCAGGCTCGCCGAATCCCGTCAGGGCATCGGCACTGATGAGCTGGAACGCGGAAAGCTGGGAAGCAGGCTCCTTTCGCTGGAAGGCCGCCAAACCGAAGGCCACTACATCGAGACGGAGCGTGAGCTCCGCCAGATCTGGAAAGAAGCGGACGACGACGAGTCCCGCCTCGTCGCGGGCACCCTCCTCGCAGAGGCCATGGCTGTCACTGGACGGCCGGTTTCCGCCATCCAGATTCTGATGGAGATACAGGAGATGGTCGCCACGAGCGGCGACTGGAGCCTCCAGTACGCAGGAATGGTGATGCGCCGCTACATCCTGGCCTTGCAACAGGCAGGCGAGTTCGGCGTCCTGGAAACGTTCCTCAAGAACCATGTTTCCCAGGCACCGAACTCCCTGATCTATGCAGGCGGGATGTTCCACCTGGCTGCGGGAATGGTGGACCTGCGCCGGGGAGACCTGGGGGTGGCGCTGCCACGGCTTCGCCAGGCGGTCAGCATGCTGCGTGTCTCCGACATGGGAAGCGACCTGCCCGACGCCGTTGCTGCCGCCGCGTACGCGGCGTCGATCCTGAAACGCCGGGACACTGCAATGACGTACTCAAACGAATACGACGCATTGATCCGGGAAGGCTTGCATCCGTCGCTGCTTGCACAGGGTCATGCGGCAGTAGCGCGAGCCGAGCATACCGGAACGCAAACAGCGATCGCGAGACTCATGTCCCTTGCGGATTCCGCGGCCGCGGACGGAGCCATCGGCGCGGAGATAGACATCCTGATGTTGGTCCTGAGGCTGGGAGACCCCGGTGTGGCGCGTCGGCTGATAGCAGTAGCCGAGGGCAGCGAAGGCCGCACTGCGGAGTTCGCCTTGAGCGTCGGGCTTGCCCTCACGCACAAGGACGCGGATCGCCTCATTGAGCTGAGTGATTCGGCAGCCAGGGACGGGCTGGAGCTTGCCGCCGCTGACTGCGCGAGCCACGCCCTGCGGATCCTGGAGAGCAGGGGAGATAAGGCGCGCCAGCTCGAGGGACAGCGGCTCCTTAAGCGCCGAACGGCTGCTCTCGACAAGGCCGGCCCGGCGGTTGAAGGAGTCTCCCCGGATCTCCAGAAGCTGACCCGGCGCGAACAGGAAATCGCAACGCTCGTGCAGTCCGGATCGAGCAACAAGGACATTGCGCTTAGCTTGGGCCTGTCGTTGCGCACCGTTGAAGGTCACTTGTACCGAATGTTTGCGAAGCTTGGCATCAGCCACCGGGAAGACTTGATGAACGGTGGCCACGGCATGCAGGGCGTGGGCTGATCGCACGCGCGACCCATATGCCCACTGCGATGGGGTGACCGCTTCCCGGAAGCCGCCTTCCGCCGTCGTGCGCTCCAGCAAAAGGCACGCAAAAGGCGCGAGGCCTAAAAGCGAGTACTGAATCGAGTGGTTAAAAGCGCCCGGACGGGTAGTCAAAAGCCTCGGAAGGGACCGCGTATCCAAAGACGGGTAGAGCCCACTCGCGCCCGCCCTAGGGGTTCGTTAATACGCTTTTCTTGATGGCAACCGCCACTCATTTGGGGATAAGTGAGTCTCGAGATGAAGCGCAGGAAGAATTCTATGCAACAGGAAAACCTCCCGGTGATCCGGCGAGAAGTCAACTCCAATGCGACCGGTCTCCCCCATCCGGCGGGTACCCCAACAATCGAGCCGGCGGCGGGCGGTCATGTGCCCTCTGAGACCAGGGCACATCCCGCTTCGCCGCCGGCTTTCTTCCACATTGGAGACAACAGGCACCGGGAGGTCGACTGACCATGGCACCGAACACGAAAGTAAAGACCCTCAATGCACAGCCGGGTGGGAGCCCGCAATCCTTACACACGCAGGCACCAGCTTGGTCTGAGGGCGCGGGAACACGGACAACCACACAGGACCAGGCTTTTACTTTCGACGTGGCGATCGTAGGAATGGGCTATGTCGGCCTGCCCACGGCCCTGGCGATCAACGCCTCCGGTCGGCGTGTTCTCGGCCTCGACGTATCCGACGCCCGTCTGGCCGTGATCCGCGAGCAACGTGCAGATCTTCTGGACTCCGACAAGGAGCGGCTCAGCAACGCGCTGCTGGATCCGACCTTCATGCTTAGCAGCGACTTGTCGTTGCTTGCCCGCGCGGCGGCGGTGGTTGTCTGCGTTCCCACCCCCGTGGACGAGTACTTGGTCCCGGACCTCGGTATTCTCCGGGCGGCCTGTGCTTCGGTGGTCGATTTCGCTACCACCGGCCAGTTGCTGATGCTGACCTCTACAACCTACGTGGGATCCACGCGCGACCTTCTGGCTCTGCCCTTGGCTGCGAGGGGACTCATTCCAGGACGTGACGTGTTCGTGGCCTTCTCGCCCGAGCGCATCAATCCTGGCGTGGATTCGTTCTCCCACGAGGACGTGCCCCGGGTAGTTGGCGGCGTGACTCCGGCCTGCGGCGAAGTTGCCGAACGGCTCCTGAGCGCCAGCACCAAACTGGTTCACGTTGTGCCGTCTGCGGATGTCGCCGAAATGACCAAGCTGGTGGAGAACACTTTCAGGGCCGTCAATATCGCTTTGGCCAACGAATTTGCTGATATCTGCCACGAACTCAACATGGAAGTCATGGACGTCATCGATGCGGCCTCCACGAAGCCGTATGGCTTCATGGCGTTCACCCCCGGTCCCGGAGTCGGCGGACACTGCATACCGTGCGACCCGCACTACCTGCTGTGGCAATTGCGCAAGGCCCGATTGACGGCCCCGGTGATCGAGCAAGCGATGGCCGGGATCGCAGGCAGGCCGCACCAGGTGGTGGAGAAGGCCCGCCGTATCCTGTCGGACCGCAACCACGGTATTGCCGGTGCCCGCGTCATGGTGCTCGGGGTCGCATACAAGCCCGACGTCGAAGATCTCCGGGAATCCCCGGCGTTGGAAATCATTGCCGCCTTGATTGCCGACGGAGCGGAAGTGGCATTCTTCGATCCTTGGTGCGAGACGGTGCCCGACGGTCACGGCGGGACACTCCAATCCGAGCAATCGCCTGCCGACTGGGCTGCGGACCTGGTGATCCTGCACACGAGGCACAGCCAGATGGAACTTGACTGGCTGGCCGGAGCACCAGCAGTCCTGGACACGACGTACCGCTTGCCCAAGGCCGACAACGTAACCCGGCTCTAGATCCACCAGGTTTTCGACGGAAGCAGGAGTAATGAAAACAGCAATAACCGGTGGTGCCGGGTTCATAGGAAGCCACCTTGTTGAGTACTTGTTGGCGGCCGGGGACGAAGTCGCCGTGCTGGACAACTTGTCGACCGGACGCTTGGAGAACCTCAAAGGCGTCATCGGCCACAGGAACTTCCACTTCATCGAGGGTACGATCCTCGATCGTGACGCAGTGGACAAGGTGGTTGCGGGTACAGACAGGGTCTTCCACCTGGCCGCCGCGGTTGGCGTGAATCTGATTGTCGACCACCCGTTGGAGAGCCTCCGCACGAATATCCACGGCACCGAAGTGGTCCTGGACTCGGTCCTGGAATCAGGTGCCTCGCTGTTGCTGGCATCCACAAGCGAGATCTACGGCAAGAACACCTCGGACAGCCTCTCGGAGGAAGCGGACCGCATCCTGGGATCCGCGCTCAAATCCCGGTGGACGTACGCTGCGGCCAAGGGTATTGACGAAGCATTTGCCCACGCATACTGGCGCCAATTCGGTTTGCCGGTTGCCATCGTGCGGCTCTTCAACACGGTGGGCCCGCGGCAGACGGGCCGCTACGGAATGGTTGTTCCGCGACTTGTGCGGCAGGCGCTCGTCGGTGAGCCCCTGACTGTATACGGAGACGGCCACCAGACCAGGTGCTTTTCCTACGTCGGCGACATCGTTCCCGCCATCGTCCGTATTTCCGAGGAACCGCTTGCCTACGGAAATGCGTACAACCTCGGTGGTAGCTACGAGATTTCCATCCTGACGTTGGCCGAGAGGATTGTTGAACTCCTTGGGAGCGGCAGCACCATCACCTTGGTGCCTTATGAACAGGCGTACTCGGAAGGCTACGAGGACATGCGCCGGCGGGTTCCGGACAACAGCAAGTCCTTCGGGCTTGTTGGCTTCGAGCCGAAGACCACCTTGGATGAAATCATCCTCAACGTCGCGGCCGACTACAAACCGGCAAAAGTCTTGGATCCCGCAGGTTGGAAGATCACCCTCGCATCTTGAACCAACGGACGGGAAAGCCTACAGCGTAAGGACAGGCGGCTGGGTGAGTGGAGTATGCGCTGACCGGTCGCCTGCCCCTGTCCAAGGAAAGATCCGACGAACCCTTTTCCAGGAGCACGATGTGAATCGCCCAGCATCCGGACCGAGGCGCCACAGCCGGGGCGGAGTGTCTGTACTTGCGGTCCTGACCCTGCTGACGGCGGCCTGCACCGGTCCAAGTCCGTCCCCGAGTCCGACACAATCAGCCACAACAGCCGGCCGGTATCCCTGGCACACCGGGATCGTGTCCACGACTTTCTGGGTTGGCGAGATCTTTGATCCCAAGGCTGCAGACGGGAGCCAAGTGATGTCGACATACGACTCCCAATGGATGCAGAGCTACGGAGGCTGTGACGGGGTCGTGACAAACGGCTGCAAGACCGAGGCGAGAACGCAGGCCAAAGGATACGCGCCCACCAGCATGACTCCGAAGGAGAACCCGTTCTACCTCGATCTTCCCTACGATGACGTCAACGATCCCACCGCGTTCGCCGAACGGGCCAGCGTCATTCCGTGGGCCAACGATCCGGGTTTCGCGGGCAATGCCCAGAACCGTTCCTTCAGCTACATGAAGAACCAGTGGGTCAGGATCCGGATGGGCAACCGCGAATGCTACGGACAGATTGAAGATGCCGGTCCGGGGCAATATCACGACAAAAATTACGTTTTCGGCTCCAATGATGCACGTCCAGTCAACAAGAACTTCAACGGAGCCGGAATGGATGTCTCGCCTGCGCTTAACGGGTGCCTTGGCTTCTCCGAGCTTGACGGCGAGTCGGACAAAGTCGACTGGCAGTTCGTGCCGCGGGACCAGGTTCCCGCGGGACCGTGGCTGAAAATCGTCACGGTCAGCCAAGTGAAGTAGCACCGGCCGCCGGGGCCGTCCAAGTAACCCGGTAAAGCAGCCCGGTACGGGCAGTCCCTCGAAAATTGGAGGTATCCATGCAGTGGCTTAAGAAGCTGTTTCGACACGGCAACGGGAGGCACCTCGCCCGCCCGGCCGAAGCCAAGGACCAGAACAGGGCGGAACGTCCAAGCCAGGCATGATCGCTTGTTAATCGGCGGGGTCAAGGCAGTTTGGCGTGGAATCCTGCACTCAACAAGTCGGAGAAGCGTTGGGTTCCTTGATCGATACCGCTACAAACGTGGCTGGCCGGATCCTCAGGGGTGTCCTGCGGGCACGACATGTCCCGGTTCAAGGACCACATGGACACTCGTTGAACTCCCTTGCTGATGGCGAAGGAGTTCAATCCGCGGGCCGCATCGAGGTCGAATATCTCGCCTGGGAGATCGTTCCGGCCGATCATGGGGGTCAACCCCATCTTTCCCCAGATCTGTTCGCTGTTGAGGGTCGTTCCTGCGCGCTGATAGATGATGCTGATCTGATCGTGGGTGGACTGGGCCGCCGAGGTTCCGGCATCGAGCATGCTCTGCGATTGACTCCGGCTTGAACCGTAGTTCATGGTCATGATGTTGACCCCGGAGAGCTGGACGCCGGCCGCCAGCATCTGGTCAACAGCTGACGTCCCGGCGTCGGTCAGCCCTTGCGGGGTGACCGGAAGGGTCAGCCAAATTGAAAGGGCGTGCCCTTCCTGGATCCGCTCCTTCTGGACGGCAGCGATGGCTGCTGCCCGGCGCTGCCAGGCTGCGCTGTCCGCCAGATTGTCGCCCTCGATGTCAAAGTCGATAGTTGCGGGGTTGTAGCGCTCCAGCACGGCCCGGTAGGCCCTTTCCAGATCTGTTGCATTCTGGCAGGAGTTGGCGAGCTCACTGTTCACTGAGCCGCCGAAGGACACAGCGAAGGCGCCGCCGTTTGACCGTAGCTTGGCGATACGCTCTTCGAGCTTGAGCGAAGTCTTCGCGGCATCGAGACTGTATGTGCTACCCCAACTCGGTGTGCAGGCCTGTCCAGCCATTGCCACCACAAACGCCAGCGTGACATTCTTGGTGCCCTCGCCCACGGGTGACTCGAAAGCGTACTGAGGGACCACAGTGACGTCGACGTAGCCGGAAAACCACGGGGGCTCGAGGGAACCGTTTGCGTCCGTAGTAAACCGCCACACGAGGATCCCTCCCATCCCCAGCACCACAAGGACTGCGGCAATGCAGGCCCGGGCGAAACCTGACAGCCGGCGGAGAGGTCCAAGGGTTTGGGCGGACCAGCCACGGACTTCACGCGCACTGCCTGCCTCAGGCGTAACGGAAGTGCCGCTTCCCTGTTTCCTGGACACTCTCTTCCGCCATCCTTAAACTCCGACTGCCCTGATTGCACCATTTGACCACGAACAGATCGGATTCGTCCCTGCCGCGCCCCCCGGGTTTGATCCCGATGTTTTCGCGCGTAGCGCACGAGTAGTGGCGCTGTCCCGACGTCAAGGTTGAGTGTAAAGACGGGTAGGGCCTACTCGTGTCCGTCGCCGCCTCAATTCATACGCTGATGGTGTCAGTTGGTGGAGGGCAACGGGGGAAAGACAGGTCTCGCAATGGAAACGGACGCTCTGGTCCGAGCGGCAACAGGACGCGGCGGATTTATCCGAGAAGGCGTTTACCTGGAGTTCGAGCCTGCTCTTGGGGGATTCAGCACAGTCCCTCCCATCGACCCTGCGCCAATTGATGGTGCTGCCGAACGGCAGCGCGCCCTCTTAGAGAGGGCCCCTGAGCGGGGGCCGGTGGTGAATAAGCCTTTGAGACCGAGGCTTCCCCCAGTCGCCACCGGCCCCTTCAGGAACCGCGGCAGCGCGGGTTGGCGATGAGTTCCCGGGGGAAGGTTATCGTATCCGGCCCGATCCGCACTTCGAGGAAGCGGGCAGGCCTGTGGGCTGCCTCCTGGGTGTCGGTGCTGCTCTTGTTGACGGGCGCCACATCGCTGATCGGCGGTAGCCAGGCTCCCCTCGTTGGGCCCGGGAACGCCGACCCAACACCTTCTGCCGCCCCGCTCTCATCCGTCAGCTTGACGTTTGATGCGGGCCGGTCAAGCCAGATGGAGGCGGCCCGGATCTTGAAGGACCACGGCCTCCGGGGCACCTTTTTCATCGACTCCGGCTTTGTTGGCGCACCTGACTACATGACAACGGACAATCTCCACAGCTTGGCCGCTGATCAGAATGAAATCGGTGGCCATACGGTCACTCTTGCCGATGTGACCTCGGTAGAGCCGGACGAAGCCTCGAGGCAGATCTGCAACGATCGGGTGAACCTCACGGATTGGGGCTTCAAGGTCACCTCTTTTGCCTATCCTTTTGCGGCTTCAACGCCAAAATCGGAAGAACAGGTCGCCGGATGCGGCTACAACAGCGCGCGTGGACTCGGCGAGATAACCACCCCGATCGACTGCGCGGGCTGCGCGGCCGCGGAAACTGTCCGCCCCGCCGACCTGTTCCGGACAAAGGCAACATCGGAGGTCGGCAGCAAGTGGACATTGGCCGACCTTGAGGCGACAGTAACGCAGGCCGAAAAGGCCGGGGGCTGGTTGCAGTTGACCTTCTACGACATCGACAACAGCGGCAGTCTCCGCTCCATCAGCCCCGCGTTGTTCGAACAATTCGCCACTTGGCTGGCGGCCAGGACCCAACAAGGGACCATGGCCGTGCGGACGGTACATGACGTGATCGGCGGCGTGGCGAAACCCGTGGTGAACGGTTCTGGGGCGGCGCCGGCAGCACCTGGGAAGAACGCCCTTCGGAATCCGGGGCTGGAAACCGCTGGAAAGTATGGCTTACCGGAATGCTGGCAGGTATCGTCCTATGGCAAGAATGCCGTGGTCCTGAGCACCTTGACCCCGGGACACAGTGGTGCGGTGGCCCGTCGCCTGGACGTGACCGAATATTCGTCCGGTGACGCGAAACTGCTTCCCGTCCTCG
Source organism: Arthrobacter sp. 2MCAF14 (assembly GCF_052115645.1). NCBI lineage: Bacteria > Bacillati > Actinomycetota > Actinomycetes > Micrococcales > Micrococcaceae > Arthrobacter > Arthrobacter sp. 2MCAF14. Next base: position 145,799 of record NZ_JBFRHB010000003.1, read on the forward strand.
ATCTGGGAGCGTGCGCTCCGAGCGTGAGTGCCGGCCACAGCTATTCGCTCAGGGCGTGGTACCAGTCCACCGCAAAGACCCAGTTCGAAGTGTATTACCGCAACAAGCTGGGCACGTGGACCTACTGGACGGCCAGTCCGTGGTTCGCGGCCAACACCAGTTATGAGCAGGCGATCTGGGATACGCCGCCCGTTCCGGCAGGAGCCGAGGCCATCAGCTTTGGAATGAACCTCTTCAGCGATGGCCAGCTTGCTACCGATGATTACGAAATGTACGACACAGTGGGAGCTCCGTCGCCGTGATAGTTCTTTCGATCTTTTTGGTTCTGGGGGTAAGCACGATCTTTTGGTCCGTTGCCGGGCTGGTCCGCCTGACCGCTGAGGAGTGGTGGCGGGTCCAGGGGTTGTCCTCCCGGATCCGCGGGTGGATCGCCCTGCTGCGCGGCGGCAGGTTGCCGATCCCTCGACGTCAACGGGCCCGCCATCGTTCGAAGGGGGTGCGGATCTCCCCGGCGAATGTCGCGGTCCTCGTGGCCGCCCACAACGAGGCTTTGGTCATCAGGGACACAATCCTCGCTGCGTCCGCTTTGGTCCCTCGACGCAACATCCACGTCGTTTCGGACATGTCCACTGATGACACGGCCGCCATTGCGCGGGCCGCAGGTGTGAAGGTCCTTGACCTCGAACCAAACCGTGGCAAGGCCGGCGCACTCGCCGCGGGCATCGCCCATTTCGATCTGTGCAGGCGGTTCAAGGTAGTCATGCTCCTGGACGCAGACACCCGCCCGACACCGGACTACCTCGAAACCGGGCTGCCGTTGTTTGACGATCCCACCGTGGTCGCCGTCGCGGGACGCGCCAAGTCGATCATGAGCCCGGCGCCTCCGACGACGATCGGCCGCTTCCTGGTGGCCTACCGGGAGCGCTTGTACATTGTGGTCCAACTGCTGCTCAAGTACGGCCAGGCAGCGCAGGGCGCCAACGTCGTCTCCATCGTGCCTGGATTTGCCAGCATGTACAGAACCAGCGCGCTCGCAAAGATCGAGGTCCTTGCGCCCGGACTGGTGATCGAAGACTTCAACATGACGTTTGAAATCCATGCGAAGAAACTGGGACGGATCGCGTTCCATCCCTCCGCGGCTGTTGCGTACACCCAGGATCCGGACAACCTGAAGGACTACATCAAGCAGGTGCGCCGGTGGATACTTGGTTTCTGGCAGACCGTCAGGCGGCACGGCCTGCAGTTCAGCAGATTCTGGTTTGTCCTCGGGCTGTACATTGTTGAGCTCATAGCCAGCTGCCTCTTCTTCGTGCTTCTGGTGCCGGCATTCCTGCTATCGTCCCTCGCTGCGGTCGAAGTGTGGATTTTTGGCAATCGATCGGAAGTTTTTATCTTCCTGTCGGGTGTCCTGCGGCCTCAGGACGTTCTCATCGGAGTCTTCTTGCCGGACCTCTTCTTGACAGTCCTTGCCGCTGTTTCGATGCGCAACCCGCGCTTTCTGTTGATGGCTCCTTTCTTTCCGCTGATGCGGATCCTGGACGCGGTCATCTGCCTCCAGGTCTTGCCCAGGGCGTACTCGGCGAATTCGTCGGGAGTCTGGGTCAGCCCCGTCCGGCGGATCCAACGCGAACCTCAGGAAATCGCGACCCCGGGGCCTTCTGTAGTGCGGACAGGGTAGGGCACAGGCGTTGGCCTAGTGTGCGGACACGCGGACGCCCATGCCAGGCAGCCATTGCGGCTGTGTGGCATGGGCGTCCGACACTCCCGGAGTGCGTAGTGTCCTGCTGACCCGGGGGTCCCGGGATATTAGTTGGTGACTCCCGAAGTCGTGACAATGTTGAGCCACGGACCGGCCGGCACGCTGGCGCGGTCAACGAAACGCCACGATACGTGGTCATTGTCGCCGTTCAACTCAGCGAAGCCCAGGCAGCCGTTCAGGGCAGGGGACACGTCCATGCCTGCACCCTGGCTCGGGTCGCCGGAGAAGGACTTGTTGGCCGGACGGGCGTTGTTCGCGCCGAACACGTAGGCGGAATCGTGGTAGAGCGAGCCGCTGGAGGGGCCGGCATCTTCAACTTGTCCATAGCAAACGCCGCCATTGGCGCCGGTTATCTGGACCCATGCGTTCTTCATGTAGCTGTAGCTGGAGTCCGCGCAGTGGTTGACGCCTGTTTTGGCGTTGTCCGCGGCGGCCCACGGAATCACTTTGCAACGCTCGGCGAAAGCGACGCTGTCATTGACGTCGTCGTAAGGCAGATCCAAGTAGAACGGGTTCTGCAACGGCTTGGCCTGGTGCAGCGGGAAGTACCCATTGCTGGCTACGCGCTGTTCCGTGGCGCACTGGAAGCTCGTGCCGGTGCCGGAACTGACTCCGTCGCAACCGCCGTAAGTGCTGCCGGGGCAACCGCTTGCGCTGGACGGAGTGGCTCCCATGTTGACGCCAGTGTGCTGCAAAGCCCACTGGCCGTTGTAAGTGGAGCAGACCTGGGAGCCGTCCGAGAGGCTGGCGTTGAAGATCTCGCCCACCCAGAAGGTGGTGCTCACGATGTTGGTGTGCAGGGGGTATGTTCCCGTCACAGGCAGGGGCACAGCCGTTGGTGCGGGCGCGCCAGCGGCTGTTGCGGTCGGAGCAGGCGCAGCTGGAGCGGGCGTGCTCGACGGCGCCGCGGCCGGAGCATTGCTGGGCGTCGGCGTCGGTGCCGGCGTGGCGGCGGCTGTTGCGGCTGGAGCCGGTGCGGATGAAGCGGAGGGTGATGAGCTGGGCCGCGAATATGAACCGCGGTCGCCGGCCTGATAGGAGGATTTGTGTGATGACTGGACAGCGGAGATGGTGGCGAAGCCGCCGAAGGCAAGAAGCGCCACGGCGACGAGAGCTGTGAACAGGTGTTTCATATTTTGGGTGACATATCTGTTGGGGACATAGACATACGAGACCTGGGCAACGGATTGGGCGAACTGCAGGCGAACACGCCGCAGTGCCGTACACGGCCAAATGGTGTGCACGACAGAGTTGTCGGGAAAATCGGCTGCGCTTCAACTCCCCAGAAGTAGCCAGCCGGAACTTACTCTTGCGGCACCAGCTTACACAGTGAGATCACAGGGCGGTAACAGAGGAGGCAAATCCCCGCGGGAAAACCGGGTTGGAAACGACGCCGTGGTACCTCGCGGGGAGGCTCCGTGGAGCAGGGATGTTTCGTGCAAGTGGCCCCGCAAAACCAAGTAGTTACCACTCAATCCAGGATCGAAACCCGAAGGTAACGTTTGGAAATGACACCGGTCCGTGCCACTGCCGTCAGGAACGTGTGTCCGGCGGCCCGAAGATGAGACAGGACCATGGACGATACCGAAGGGACCCACACCTCGCCCCCGATCATTCGGGCAGCGGAGCTCCAGGAGATTGCTATTGCCTTGTCAGGGCCGGAACCGGCCGGGGTAGTCATCTCGGGGCCGGGGGGTTCAGGAATGACCACGCTCTTGGACGCAGCGGCCTCAGTGCTGAGCGGTTCCTTCAGCCTGATCGCGCACAACGTCTCGGAGTCATTCGCGGACATTCCGTTTGGAATCGCCATGGCACTTGTTCCGGAGCTGCCTGCCAGGGTCAAGGTGTGGCCGGGTTCCATCGTGGCGGATTGCCGCAAAGCAGTGCGTGGCGCAGCGGCACCCGGATCCGCTGCCTTGCTGGTGCTGGACAACATAGATTTCCTCGATGACATGTCTCTTTGGCTCCTGAGCCAGCTGCTTGTCGAACCGGACATCCGCCTGATTGCCACCCACCGCTCCGACCGGCCCTTGAGAATGGAACTCATGGAATCCGTGGTGTCGCGGCAGCTGTCCGTGGTGACGCTGGATGATCTCACGCAGGAGCAGCTTCGCGAATTCCTTGATGATCGCCTCGGCGGACGGGCGGCCCGCAGCCTGGTCCGGGACATCCATGCCCTCACCGGAGGGAACCTGCAAACTGCGAAGTTGCTGTTGGACGAAGCCGCAGCGCGTGGCGAGATCGTGGAGCAGGCTGATTCCTGGATGTTGTCCGGACCGATCCGCTTAGACGGCTCGCAAGCGCTCGAGCTGACCCGCCACCGGCTTGAGGGCTATTCGGTGCCACAGCGGCAAGTCGTGGACTTCCTGGCAGTGGGGGAGCCAATACCGCTGGCCGTCCTTGAACAACTTGGCCAAAAGCGGGCGATCGAAGCGCTGCGCGCCGACGGAACGATCCGAGTCCTGAAAGATGGTGAGAAGACGGCAACGCTCAGCCACGCCATCGAAGCGCGGCTGGCCCGGCAGCAGCTGGGACCTGAACGGATCCTCGAACTTCGACGGGGCATCTACGCGACGAGCTCAACCGTTGCCGATGACTCGCTCTGGACCCTGTTCCGTCGCGTGGACCTTGAACAGGCAAGCGGTTTGCCGGTGCCCGACGCCGATCTTTTGACCGTGGCCATTACCGCAAACGATATTCACGACAATCGGAGGGCCCGGCGGGCCGCGGAAGCGGTGCGGGCGCCGGAACTCGAACTGGTTGCCGGTGTGGAGCTGGCACGGGCGCTCTACCAGACAAGGGATTTCCCCGGGGCGGTGACGGTCTTGAAGGGTTTGGTGGCAAACACCCCGGCCGTCCTGACTGTTGACTTCGCCCACGCGGTATGGCTTCTGCTGCGTGCCCTTTTGCCGACATCGCCCGGGGCAAGTGTCCTGCAGGCGGTCCTCCAGGATGCCCGACGGCGGCTGGAGGCTGCCGCTGTCGGCATCCAGCCGGGCGAGCCGGCCCATCTTGACGAGTCTGCTGTCCGGGACGAACTGGATGTCCTCCAGCTGTATCTGGATGCCCAGAACGGCAGCTGGCCTTCAGCCAACGGTGAGCTGTTCCAAAGGCTTTGCCATAGCCAATTGGTCGATCCTGGATTGCGTACGGAGCACCATCCGCCACCGCCCGTCCAGGCCGGCGTGCTGTTGATGGCGCTCGTCTCCCAAGGGCTGGCCGTCAGCGGGCGGTTCGCTGACGCCGTCGCTCTTTCGACGCTGGCCCTCGAAGCCGTGGGGCGGCTGCCACGGTGCCCCGTGGACTTCCACTCCACCGTGCTGACCATCCACGGGTCCAATCTGATCTGGCGCGGGCAATGGGGTGGCCCCGAAATGTTCTGCGCCGGAAGTTCCAGCTTTAGCAACCGGATGAGCTATTTCGGCGGGTCTGCGCATCTCTACAGGGCACTCGTACTTGCCAGGCAGGGGAGCCTGGAACTGGCATGTGAACAGTTCCGCCAAGCCAAGGCCCGGCTGGATGAAGCCGACCCTGAAGGGCTCCTCCCACCGGCCCTGGGCGGACTTGCCGCGGCTGCGTGGTTGCTGGGCGACGTCAACCAGGTACGCCGGGCACTGGCGACCTACGATTCGAGGTCCAGCGGAGGGAACTATCTTGCTTCGCAGCTCGCCGAAAGCTATTCGTCCGCCGCCCGGTCAGTGCTGATTGGCGCTGAGCACTCGCACCGGAAACTGCTCCAACTTGCCGGGTCTGCCGCCAAGAAGGGGCACCGGGCGCTTGAAATGTTGAATCTAGGCCTGGCGGCCCGTACCGGCAGCCGGGGAGACCGGCAGCTTGGGGCGGGAGTGTCCGAGCTGGTGTGGAGCGCCGAGTCCGGCATGCCGTCGGGACAGGAAGCAGGACAGGAAATGGGAACAGGACAGCTAAGCATAGGTGAACCTCAGCAAGGGTCAGACGAGGAGGAGGCTTTCGTTTTTGACGAGCCCCGCCCGGCCAGTCCGGAGGCCGCGTCCTCAGTCCTTCCCGGCGTGGTCAAGCTTTCACAGCGTGAACGCGAAGTGACTGCCTTGGTGGCCTCAGGCCTAAGCAGCGCGGAGGTGGCTGCCCGATTGGGTATCGCCGTGAACACGGTCAACGCCCACCTGCAGCGGGTTTACGGCAAGCTTGGAGTGTCACGTAGGCAGAAGCTTTCCGAACTGTGGGACGAGTTGGCGAAGCCGGAGGAGTAGGGCCAACGCTCCGCGGATGAAGGCAGAGAAGCCGATTGGTGGGACAATTACTAGGTGACGCCGCCACTCCTGGCGGTCAGCCGCTGGCGATTGCCACGTAGTCCTAACGAGGAGCACCGGTTTTGACGATGGTTTCCACCCCCGCGTGGGGAGATGCCCAGGTTTCCGCACTTGATGACGATGAAGTCCGCCGCATCCGCAACGACTTCCCCGTTCTTGGGCAGGAAATCAATGGCAAACCCCTGGTCTACCTGGATTCGGGCGCAACTTCGCAGAACCCCCGGAGCGTGCTTGAGGCTGAGCAGGAATTCTATGAACAGCGGAACTCAGCCGTCCATCGCGGCGCGCACCACCTTGCGGTAGAGGCCACGGACGCCTTCGAAGAAGCGCGTGCCACCGTGGCCCGTTTTGTGGGCGTGCAGGACGATGAGTTGATCTGGACCGCCAACGCCACCGCAGGTCTGAACCTGCTGGCCTATTCGTTTTCGAACGCCAGCGTGGGCCGGGTGGGCGGGGAAGCCGGGCGCTTTGCCCTCAAGCCGGGCGACGAAGTGCTTGTCACCGAAATGGAACACCACGCCAACCTGATCCCGTGGCAGGAACTGTGCCGGCGGACCGGAGCAAGCCTCAAGTACATTCCCCTCGACGGCACCGGTGCGCTGCGTCTTGAGGAAGCAGCACGCCTCATGACCTCGCGCACCAGGATCCTGGCCTTCACCCACACTTCAAACGTGCTCGGGAATATCAACCCCGTTGACGTGTTGGTCGGAATGGCACGGCAAGTAGGCGCGTTGGTGGTCCTTGACGCCTGCCAGTCCGCGCCACACCTCCCTTTGGACTTCAAGGCCATGGACGTGGACTTCGCCGTGTTCTCCGGCCACAAAATGCTGGGGCCCACGGGAATCGGCGCGGTCTATGGCCGCAGCGAACTGCTCAATGCCATGCCCCCGTTCTTGACCGGCGGTTCCATGATCACCACCGTGACCATGGAGGAAGCCCAATACCTGCCTGCCCCCCAGCGTTTCGAGGCCGGAACCCAGCCTATTTCGCAGGCTGTGGCCCTCGCTGCCGCGGCGAACTACCTTAGCGAAACGGGAATGCAGCGGATCGCCCTTCGTGAGGCGGAGCTCGGCCAACGGCTTGTTACGGGCCTCAGCGCCATCGATGGGGTGCGTGTGCTGGGCCCCGGGCCGGGGGAAGAACGGACCGGTCTTGCCGCGTTCGATGTCGCCGGAGTGCACGCTCACGACGTCGGGCAGTACCTCGACAACCTGGGCATCGCTGTCCGCGTGGGCCACCATTGTGCCCAGCCCTTGCACCGCAGGCTGGGCCTGAGCGCCTCCACGCGGGCCAGTACCTACCTCTACACCACATCCGACGAAGTCGACCTGCTGGTGGAGGCCGTTGCCCAGGTCAGGGCTTACTTCGGGGTAACGGCTGCCGGAGCCGCATCATGAGCGGCCTGGATTCCCTGTACCAGCAGCTGATCCTCGAGCATTCCAAGGCCCGCAGCGGCGGAGACCTTGCCAAGCTTCCGGCTGCCGGAACGGGTGCCCCCGCCACGGGACAGAGCCGCACAGAACAGAGCTACACGGGACAGAGCCACCAGCTCAATCCCATTTGCGGTGACGAAATCACCCTCCGGCTGAGTCTCGGCACCGCCGGAGACGGACAGGCCGTCACGGAAATCCATTGGGACGGTGACGGCTGCGCCATTTCGATGGCGTCGGCGTCCATACTCAGTGAAATGGCACCGGGCATGTCCCCGGGGGTCCTTCGCCACACCATCGATCACTTCCGGGAATTGATGCGTTCGCGCGGCAAGCTGGAAGCGGATGAGGAACTGCTCCAAGACGCTGCCGCGCTGGCCGGCGTTGCCAAATATCCTGCCCGGGTAAAGTGCGCCATGCTCGCATGGGTTGCTGCGGAGGACGCGCTGCGCCAGGCCGAGGCGAGCCAAGGGGTGTCCCCGGCTCTCTAATGCGGGTGGTTCGAGGACGAGTACCGTCCACTCTATTCCGGGCAGTGGTCCGGACTTAGCCTCGAAGCATGATTACCTTGGAGAGCAGGCGCGAATGGCGCCAGAGCCAGCATCGGGTCCGCCGGGCGGAATTCGTTGTTGTGGGATTGTTGCTCGCCCTCGTCGCCGCGACAATTCTTGCCGCCGTCGCGGGACTGATGCAGTAAGGGGCGAATGCTCCAACGCAGCATGCTGCGGCGTTCACGGCTGACTATTTATAGCTTGGAAAACCGTACGGCAAAGAAAAGCTCGGACCCGCAATAACCGGTCCGAGCTTTTTTGTACCGTTGGCCTAGTCACCGCATCATTTGGGTACCGCTGCGATGAGCACCGAAATCGTCATGAGACCGAGAATTGCCCAAACAAAGAACAATGACCAGTTCTTCTCTTGGGTTTTCCTGTGGGCCCCATGCCACACTCGTTCCATACTATTCGCGTCCATAGCAGCAAGGTATTCCTGCCGATACCGCCCAAACAGCGTGCCAACCACCCCAATTGAAAGCGGCATTACTCCAATTAAAATGCGGGCTACTCGTATGCGGCCCCGCCACGTCAGGCGCGGGTAAAAACGTCAGGCACGCCGTCGCCGTCGTCGTCCCTTTCTTCCTCCCGCGCTACGTTGCGGTAGTGCCGGTTGCGGGCCTTGAGCACGACGGCGGCAAGCACTGCCGCCGCGAGCGAACCTGCGAGGATGGCCACTTTCGCGTGGTCATCGTGCGGTGAACCGGAACCGAACCCCAGCTCGGCGATCAGGAGGGAGACGGTGAAGCCGACCCCCGCCAGCATGGCCAGCCCTGCGACGTCGATCCAGGCCAGGCCGTCATCCAGCCGTGCGCGTGTGGTCTTGGTGATGAGGAATGTGGTGCCGAAGACTCCTGCCGTCTTACCCACGACGAGGGCCAAGATGATCCCTACAGCTACCGGATCGCGCAGGGCAGCTCCCAGTCCCTCAGCGCCGCCCAAAGCCACGCCGGCGGAGAAGAACGCGAAAACGGGTACGGCAAAGCCGGCGGAGAAGGGACGTAAGCGGTGTTCGAAGCTTTCGGCGAGCCCGGCCGCAGGCTCGCCCTTCTTGCCTGAGGCCACGACGGGCACGGCGAAACCGAGCAGGACCCCGGCGACGGTGGCATGGATGCCTGAAGCATGGACGAAGGCCCAGGTGGCTGCGGCCAGGGGGAGGAGGAGGTACCAGCTACGGACACGCTTCTGGACCAGGAAGGCAAAGAGGGCCAGCGGCACGACGGCGGCCAGCAGCATGAGGGGCTCGAGGCCGCTCGAATAGAAGAACGCGATGATGCCGATGGCTATCAAGTCATCCACCACTGCAAGTGTCAGCAGGAAGGTCCGCAACGCCGCAGGCAAATGGGTGTTGATGACCGCCAGGACGGCCAAAGCGAAGGCGATGTCAGTGGCCGTAGGGATGGCCCAACCCTTGAGTGTTTCCGCGCCCGAGCCGAGGTTGATGACTACGTAGATGAGCGCAGGAAGGATCACGCCGCCCACCGCCGCCGCAACCGGGACGATCGCTTTTGCGGGCTTCCGCAGTTCCCCGGCCACGAATTCACGCTTGAGCTCCAGCCCCGCGATGAAGAAGAAAACGGCCAAGAGCCCGTCCGAGGCCCAGTGGCCCAAGCTCAATTCCAGATGCCAGGGAGCGTAGCCGATCTTGACTTCGCGCAGCGCGAAGTAGCCGTTGGCAAGGGGTGAGTTTGCCCAGACGAGCGCGGCCACCGTGGCGGCAAGCAAAAGCGCGCCGCCAACGGTTTCAGTGCGGAGAATAGCCAGGATCCGTTGGTACTCCGGGAAGCTGGAGCGGCTGAAAACCTTCGAAGGGGCGGCGGGGTGCGGGCGGTTCGCCATGTGGCTCCTTGGGGAGTTGCGGGTCGACAAAACTGTTGCCGACCAGACTTCCCGGCGCACCTGTATTCCATTTTAGCGGAAGGGGGCTCGCACCCGGCCGCGGCCCCCAACTGACTCGCAGTTAATGTCGTTATGAGCCGTCAAAACGACAACAACTGCGGGGGCCCACGCCGCCAGGGTTCCCTGGCCGAGCTTGCGAGGCGAGGGTGGCGGTGGGGACAGTTGGGCACCGGAAGGGGCGTTAGGTGAGCAGCGCCGCGATCCCGATGACCGCCGTCGCGAGTCCGAGCACCATCGAGATGGTGACCAACACGACGTGGACCGTGAGGAACTTCGTGGCTTTCCCGTTGGCGTCGCGGGCACGCGAGTCTGCCATGACGCGGCGCAGGAACTGCGGCCACACGATGAGGGACCACGCACCCGCGACGATCAGCACAATCGACAGTCCGGCTCCCAGCTGCACGTTAGTGGCTTTCGAGCCAGGCCTGGGCCTGCTGGGACTGGATGTTCAAAGCCTTGCCGACCATCGGTTCGGCTGCTTCGGCGATTTTGCCGCCGAGGAACGGAACCGAGGAGGTTACGGCACCTTCGAGCTCGACGCGGGTGTTGCCACCGTCGGCCACCAGGCTCTGCACCGCGGTCACATCAAGCGGGGCGCCGGAGATCTTCAGGGAGATGTTGCTCGTCCGCGAGCCATCGGCCGTCGGGGCGTCCCACTTCTCGGTCTGGGTGACGGTGAGCTTCTCGCCGACGAACTTGCGGGCGATCTCCGGGAGGCGCGTGGTGGGAAGGGTGCGCACCGTTGTGGTGGTGAAGGCACCGGCGACGTCGCCGTCGATCTTGAATGATTCCAACGTGCCGCCGACATACTCGCTCGTGTGGCGCAGGAAGTCTTCATCGATGAAAGTGGCGGCTACGCGGTCGACGCCGTAGGGCAGGGTGGTGGATGCGTTCAGGGCCATGGGGGTCCTCCGTGAATATCTCGGTTGAAAGCTCTTGCGGCTCCCAAACATCCTACGGTGTGGGCGGGGTAGGCTAGGAACGCCCCGGGATTCGAGAGAATTTCGGGTTTTCGTGCTGCCTTTCCCCATCCGACTTCCCTCTTCCGAGGAGTGCCATCCATGAGCCCCAAAGGCCAACCGTCAGCGGTCAACTCCGGAATCAGCCCCGCCGGCACTGTCGCATCCCTTGATGGATTGCGACGGGCCCTGGGTGAGGACCGGACCTTCGCCCGGGTCAGGCCCGAGGCCTCGCGGGCCTTCGCCGAACGCAGCTCCGATTACCAGATCAGCGCCCCGGCAGGCTTGAGGGCGGCGCTGCTCGCGGAGATGGCCGACGGACTCGCCTCCCAGGATCTTGAAGCCAGCGCTGTGGTGTTGGCCGTGACGGCCACGGGTCGAGAAGCCGAGGACCTTACCGCGGCCTTGGCTGCCTATCTCCCCGCGGACTCGGTGGCGGCCTTCCCCAGCTGGGAAACCCTGCCGCACGAACGGCTCTCCCCGCGCTCGGATACGGTGGGCCGCAGGCTCGCGGTTTTGCGCCGCCTGGCCCACCCGGAGAGCTCGACGGCGGGTCCCCTGCGGGTGGTCGTGGCGCCGGTTCGCGCAGTGGTCCAGCCAGTGGTAGAGGGACTGGGAGAACTGGTTCCGGTGACGTTGAAGGTGGGGCAGGAAATGCCCTTCACCGACGTGGTACGCCGTCTTGCCGACGCTGCCTATTCGCGCGTGGATATGGTTACCCACCGTGGTGAATTCGCCGTCAGGGGCGGTATTTTGGACGTTTTTCCACCCACCGAGGACCACCCGATCAGGGTGGAATTCTTCGGCGACGAGGTGGACCAGATGCGCTGGTTCGCCGTGGCAGACCAGCGTTCGCTCTCCGGACCGAGCGTGCACCACCCGAGCGAATTGCACGCCCCGCCTTGCCGGGAAATCCTCATCACGCCGTCGGTCATGTCCCGGGCCGCCAAGCTCAAGGCCGAGATGCCGGCCGCCGCCGACATGCTGGAAAAGATCGCGGGCGGCATCGCCGTCGAGGGCATGGAGTCCCTGGCTCCGGTTTTGGTGGACGCGATGGTGCCTTTCGTGGACCAGCTGCCGGCAGGTTCCATCGGTGTGGTCATCGAACCGGAAAAGGTCCGCACCCGCGCGCATGACCTCGCTGCCACCAACGAAGAGTTCCTCGAAGCGGCCTGGTCCACGGCGTCCGACGGCGGGTCGGCGCCCCTCGATCTCGACTCGGTGTTGGGCTCCCAAGCCGCTTCGGCGTTGCATGCGGCCAGCTTCCAGTCCTTGACGGACACCCGGCACGCGGCGCTGGCCCACGGTGTTTCCTGGTGGTCCATCACCTCCTTGGCCACGGACGAAGAACTGGTCCTCGACATCGACGTCCTGAACCTGCACGCCCGTGAACCGCGCGGCTACCAGGGCGACGTCGCGGAGATGCTCGAATTCATCGGTTCCCACGTGCGGGACCAATGGCGCATTGTGGTGGCGACGGATGGCCCTGGGCCTGCCCAGCGTCTCGCCGAGTTGTTCCACGATGCCGACATCCCGTGCTCCCGCGTCGAATCCCTGGCTCACGAACCGCAGGCCGGAATCATCGAGGTGACCACCGCCGCCGTCGGACGCGGTTTTGTCCTGGACGGCCTCAAACTGGGGCTCCTCACGGAAGCGGACCTCCTGGGCCGCACCTCGGCCGGGTCCACGAAGGACATGCGGCGCATGCCCTCCAAGCGGCGCAACGCCGTCGACCCCCTCCAGCTGCACGCCGGCGACTTCGTGGTCCATGAACAGCATGGAATCGGGAAGTTCGTGGAGCTGATCCAGCGCAAAGTCTCTGGCTCCTCTGCCGGTCCGTCCGGGGGAGACGCGGGTCTTCGCGAGTACCTCGTGCTTGAGTACGCGGCGTCCAAGCGCGGTGCCCCCGGAGACCGGCTCTTCGTCCCGACGGACCAGCTCGACCAGGTGACCCGCTACGTCGGTGGCGATACGCCGTCGTTGAGCAAGATGGGCGGGGCGGACTGGGCGAGCACTAAGTCCAAGGCCCGCAAGGCAGTCAAGGAAATCGCGGGTGAGCTCATCAGGCTGTACTCGGCCCGCATGGCCTCGCGCGGGCATGCCTTCGCTCCGGACACGCCGTGGCAGCGGGAGCTGGAGGAAGCATTCCCGTATGTGGAGACGCCGGACCAGCTCACCACCATCAACGAGGTCAAGGCCGACATGGAACGCGAGATCCCCATGGACCGCCTGGTTTCGGGCGACGTCGGATACGGGAAGACCGAGATCGCGGTCCGGGCCGCGTTCAAGGCGGTACAGGACGGCAAACAGGTTGCGGTGCTGGTTCCCACCACGCTGCTCGCCCAGCAGCATTATGAGACGTTCACCGAGCGCTTCTCCGGGTTCCCGTTGCGCGTCAAGCCGCTGTCCCGGTTCCAGGGTGCGAAGGAAGCCAAGGAGACCATAGAGGGAGTCAAGAACGGCTCCGTGGATGTGGTCATTGGCACGCACCGCCTGCTGTCCAAGGACTTCGAGTTCAAGGATCTCGGCCTGGTGATCGTCGATGAGGAGCAGCGCTTCGGCGTGGAGCACAAGGAAGCGCTCAAGAAGATGCGCACCAACGTGGACGTCCTCGCCATGAGCGCCACCCCCATCCCGCGTACCTTGGAAATGTCCCTCACGGGTATCCGCGAAACTTCAACGCTGGCCACACCGCCGGAGGAGCGGCACCCGGTGCTGACGTATGTCGGGCCGTTCACCAACAAGCAGACGTCCGCGGCGATCCGGCGTGAACTCATGCGCGAAGGCCAAGTGTTCTTCGTTCACAACCGTGTGTCCTCGATTGAGCGCATCGCCGCCCAGATCCGGGAACTTATCCCCGAGGCCCGCGTCGAAGTGGCGCATGGACAGATGTCCGAGAGCCGCCTGGAAAAGATCATCGTGGACTTCTGGGAGAAGCGCTTTGACGTCCTGGTCTGCACCACCATCATTGAGACCGGCCTGGATATTTCCAATGCCAACACCCTGATCGTGGACGGCGCGGACAAGTACGGCCTCTCCCAGCTTCACCAGCTGCGTGGCCGCGTGGGCCGTGGCCGTGAACGCGCCTACGCCTACTTCCTGTACCCCTCCGAGAAACCCCTGGGCGAAGTGGCTCTCGAACGGCTCAAGGCCGTCGCGGCCCACAACGAGCTTGGCGCGGGCATGCAGTTGGCCATGAAGGACCTCGAAATCCGTGGTGCCGGCAACCTGCTGGGCGGGGAGCAGTCCGGGCACATCCAAGGGGTCGGCTTCGATCTGTACATCCGGCTGGTCGGCGAAGCCGTGGCCGAATACCGTGGCGAGGCCGAAGAGAAGGCCGCCGACATGAAGATCGAGCTGCCCGTCAACGCCCACTTGCCGCACGACTACGTGCCCGGCGAACGCCTGCGCCTTGAGGCCTACAGGAAGCTGGCCGGGGCCATCACCAACCAGGCGATCGACGAAGTGCTGGCTGAACTCGTGGACCGTTACGGCGAGCCGCCGCTGCCCGCGAAGAACTTGATCGCCGTCGCGCGCTTCAGGGTGGGTGCCCGCGAGGCCGGGTTGTCCGACGTCGCGCTCCAAGGCAACTTCATCCGTTTCTCGCCCGCCCAGCTGCCCGAATCGAAAGTCATGCGGCTCAACCGCTTGTACCCCGGCTCGCAAATCAAGCCGGCCCTCGACGCCGTGCTGCTCCCCAAGCCCAAGACGGCGAGGATCGGCGGCCGCGACCTGCAGGACGCCGAGATCCTCGAGTGGGCCAACACGGTGATCGAAGCTATCTTCTTCTCGGCTTCGCCGACGTCCAGCGCTTCGCAGACCGCAGGCTAAGCGATGATGGGAGGACACCACGCCGCGTCCGGGGCCGCGGCGTGGATAGCTATCGCTTCAACCGGCCCGTACGCCTTGGGCTGGTACCCGCTGGACGCCACAGGAATCCTCATCGGAGCGATGACGACGGCGGGAACTGCTTTGGTGTGCGATTGGGACCACCGCTCAAGCACCATCGCCCACTCCCTACCGCCGCTGTCCAACGTGATCGCCGTCGGGATCGAGAAGGCCAGCGGAGGGCACCGGCAGGGAACCCATTCGCTGTTGGGGGCCTCGGCCTTCGTGGTCCTCGCCGCCATGGCCGCCCAGTTCCAGCTGGATAGTCCCGTGGGCCGTTTGTCCGTGGGGGCCGGACTGTTGTGCATGTTCATGATCAACCTGGCCGCCAAAGCACTCAAGCTGTTCCCGAATACCGGGTGGATCGCCAACTGGGTGTTCGCTGTTACCATGGCCGGACTGGTCACGTGGTTCGCCCCGCATCAGTGGAGCTGGCTGCCCCTGTCCATGCTCACCGGCGTCGGGATCCACATTGTCGGCGACATGATCACCACCGGTGGAGTGCCGCTGCTGTGGCCCATCGTCATCAAGCCCCCGAAGTTCTGGCGCAAGCTGCCCCTGGTCAGCGGGATCTGGCGGTCCAACGGCGCCTTCTCCATCCCCTTGCTTGGGAAAGCCGGTTCGCGGCGGGAATGGCTGGTCCTGATTCCCGTGAGCGGCTACGCCATGGTTGGACTTGGCTTGGCGGCGTGGGCATTGCTCCGGAACCAGTGGCCGGCACTCCTGGGGCTCATGTTGGGGTCGGGTGGGTGAGTGGAGCTCAGAATCTCGAGGCCATGCCGCCGGAGAAGCTCCCTGTCAGAGGGTTGCCCGCTTTGTCCGCAGCTCCTGACACCGGGGTGTAGACGGGATTTACCTTGTTGCTGGTAGATCCCGCTGTGCCTGAACGGATCCCCTTGAGGGTCATGACCAGTGTCCCGGATGTCCAGGTCATCGTGGACGAATCGAAGCTCAGGGGCGTCGTGCCGGTGTTATAGGCGCTGACGAGGTCCACGCTTCCAAACGACCAAGCCGAGCACGTGGCCGGACTGGCGAAAGTCAGCGCGTTTCCGAGGCTGATGCTGGCGGTGCCGCTTGCGGTCTGGGAAGAAGCGGACGAGGAATCCCAGCCACTGCACAGTGTGCGTGGGTCCATGTCTGCCGAAAAGGCGATGGTGAGCGTGTCTCCCGCGTCGGCTTCCTTTGAGTTTTGTGGGCCGCCGTTGGCCATGGTGACGGAACTGACCGTTGGGGCAGTCGTGTCGATGTTGACCGCTTGAGACTGGGATGTGACGTTGCCGGCGACATCCATGGCGGAGTAGGACACCGTGTGGGTGCCGTCGGCGCCGCTGACATTCACTGCCGCCGTGGCCGCGTTGACGGTGGATAGGGTGCCGTTGTCCACCTTGAAACTAATGGACGCGACCCCCGCCGATGTCCGTCGCGCTGAGGTTTACTGTCACCGAGCTGGTTCTGTTGTAGCCCAGGGAGTTTGGCGTTGGGGAGATTGAGGCCCCCACGACCGGATTAGTGGTGTCGATCTTGACCGTTTGAGTGTGGGAATCGCTGGGGTTCCCTGCGACGTCCGTGGCGGAGTAGAACACCGTATGGGTGCCGTCGCCGCCGCTGACGTTCACCGCCGCTGTGGCTGCGTTGACGGTGACTGGGGTGAGGCTGTCCACGTGGTAGGTAATGGATGCGACACCCGAACCGCCTGTATTGTCCACGGCGGCGAGGTTGACCGTGACCGTTCCGGCGCGGTTGAAGCCGGCACTGTTCGGCGCCGGGGAAACTGAACTCACGCTGATGGTGGGCGGAGTCGAATCAGTGTTGGCGCCTGCGCTCCGTGTGCTTTCCGCACCTGTCCACAAAGAGATAACTGGTGTGACTGTGTAGTACCACGTCCCGCCGGGCAGGTTTTGTTCTACGCAGCTGATGCCGGATACCGTACCGGCGCAGCCTCCTCCAGCGGCGATTTTGGTACCTCCGGAGGCAGACGAGTAGCGGGCCACGGTGTAGCCCGCCACTGCGCGTCCGCCCGCTGTGGTGGCGGCCGCCCAGCTGACCGTGACATTGGCGCCGCTCAATGACGCGGAAGGTGCGTTGCCTTGCGGCAATCTATCGGCCTTTGCTGCGCCGAAGTTGCTGCTGCTCAGCGATTGCCAGAAGGCGTTGGCGGCCGGGCCGCCCCAGGAAATGAACAGGACTGCCAATAGCGTCCAGGTCATGCGACGGCGAAGCGCATGCCTGTACCCGCGGCCTGCAGAGTGCTGGGGCTTGTTCATTTGCGGACCGCCATCGTCACTGGAAGGTGGAATACGGAGCCCTGGCAGCTGGATTGTGAAGCCGTCGACATCGATGCTGCGGCGGGCAGGGTGATCAGAACGGAAGTGTTCGCTGGTATGGACACAGTTGGAGTGAGAGGCGCGGCAGGAGCGTTAAACGTCACGCCCGTGGTGGTGCACGACGGGTGGGATGCATCCGCGGTGGCGGATCCGTTCGCGGTGAAACTGTACACCTGCACCGCGAAGGCATTCGGATTGCTTGCCCGGACGATCACGTCGGCGCTACTGCCGGGAACGAGTGTGGTTGCGGGGGTGTCTCCTGCCACGAAGGCGTCCACGATGACAGTCTGCATGGTGGCGCTGGCGGCCGAGCCGCTGCCGATCCCGATCGTGGACCAATAGGCGTAGGCCGATCCGACACCCAGCACCAGGCTGAGAACGGCAGCCGTCGCGGCTGCTTTGGCTGCCGCCAAGGAGCCGGCCTTCATCCACCTTTTCGCTTTCATGTCAGTTGCCCGCATTTCAATTGCCCTGTCCCGTTCCGGAGTAGGAAAGCTGGAGGGTTGCGCCTTTGCAACCGTCTTGGTTCAGCGAAGTGTCCAGCATTCTTATCGGTGGCCACCGAGCTGCCGGAATTCCGCTCCCGGAGAGCGAGGAATTGCCGGGCGGGGCAGAGATCGGATAACTGCCGCTGAATTGGGTCACTGTGTAGTCCGCAGGACTGCACGGCCGGTTGTTGGCCACGGCTTGGGCGGTCCGGGTGACTCCCGTGACGGAAACGGTAAGGCCCGTGACATTGAGGCTGGAATTGCCCGGATTCGTCAATTGAAGATTAATCGGTACAGCGCTGCCCGGTGCCAGCAAGCCTGTGGGGTCTCCTGAGATGGTGAACGGCTGGTGCTGGCCGGCGGTCACCGTCAAAGATACGACGACGACGGCGGACTGTAGCGTCCCACTGCTGCCCTTGAGGCTGAGGGAGTAGGTACCAAGAGGTGTGGCGGAAGTAGTGGACACGTCGAGGTTTGATGACCCGGATCCTGGACCGGCGGCGACGACTGCGGGCGAAAACGATGCGGTGGCACCTGCCGGCAGCCCCGAGATTGTCAGTGAGACGTTGCCAGCAAATCCGCCTGACGGCTGGACCACGACGTTGTAGCTTGCAGACGTTCCCTGGGTGACGGATCTGCTGGTTGGGGCAAGCTGCAAGGTAATGGCTTTGGGCGTGTTTTGGTTGCCATTGCCATTACTACTGGCGGCAAGCACGACGCCCGATGTGAGAGTCACCAAAAGGAGGCCTGCCAGAAGCACTTTGGCTCCCGCTCGGACGATGCGAAGCGGCGAGTGGAATAACTCCGGAATGCTCGGCACCTGGGCCTCCTCTAGGGTTCTGCGTGGTTTCTACTGCGATCGGACAGCACAAGCTGGTGGGCCCGCGATGGGCCCACCAGCTGGATGGCTAGTGGCTGGCGTAGGCGAAGTTGACGGTGACGTTTTTGCAAGCGTCCTGGTTGGTGGCCTTGTCGTTGAATGCGATCGTCGCACCGTGCCAGCTGTCCACATTCGTGCCGCTGGCTACTTCGTGGCCGACGGTCATTGTCGCGTTGGCGAGGGTGAAGTCGGTCGCGTCGCAGCCGACGGCAGCGACTCCGCCTTTGGTCACGCTCGCGATGCTCGCCGTCACATCTGCAACAAAAACCGGGCTCGTATTGATGTTGGTGAAATTGCCGCTAAGGGTCTGAGCGGGGCCGCCCGGCTCGAGACCGGTGACAACGCCAGTCTGGTTTACGGTGATGGTGGTGTTTGTTCCTGATGCTCCGGAACCGACACCGCTGCCGGTGTTGGTCCAGAACGCATATGCCGCTCCGCCGCTTGCTGCCACGAGGGCGAGTGTTGCTGCTGCCGCGTAGACTTTTCCTTTTTTGCTGAATTTGCGCATGAGTGAGACTCCTTTTTGAATTGGTGTTCCCCGGAACAGGCGACAGCGGCAATGAATTCGAAATTTCCAACCCTTGCTTCGATTGCCGATTCAATCGATGACCAAATGCTTGCATGGGCGGTCATTAACTAACAACGAGTGGTATTACCGTCTTTCGCAGTCAAAGCGAGTGGTAATACTTGGTTTCGATCACCACTTCTGACCGTCTTTGATGGGAAAACGACGGCGACACGCCCTATTTTGGGGCGTGTCGCCGTCGTCCGCGTTCAAAAGAGGTCAGAAGTGGTGGAGTCGCATTTAAACTGCTGTGGCCCCGGACTGGAAAGTCCGGGGCCACAGTTTTTGCGGTTGTTTTCTTAGCTTTCGCCAGCCGAGTTGGAGCGGCCGAGAATGGTCTGCGGGATCCAGAAGGCAAGGCCAAAGAGGACCAGGCAAATGGCCATCGGCCAGGTGTTCTCCAGCGTCAGGAAAGTCAAGGAGTAGATAGCACCGAGGAACAGGACCATGCTGAATACAAAGAGCAGAATGCTCTGGCCCATAGGGTTTTCTTTTTCGATGGGCTGGCTGGCGTTCTGGGACATGCTTTCCTCCTCGGCCCCGCGGGGCTCAAAAACTATGGCGGCTGCCGGAAACTCAGTACGCGGATGAACCTTGTTCACCTTTGACGATGGCAATTCCGGAGCTCGCACCGATACGTGTTGCACCAGCAGCAATCATAGCCTGTGCATCGGCCAGGGAACGTACTCCACCGGAGGCCTTGACGCCGAGATCCGGGCCCACTGTCTTGCGCATGAGGGCCACGTCTTCCACCGTGGCGCCGCCACCGTTGAAACCGGTTGAGGTCTTCACGAAGTCCGCCCCGGCCTCCACCGATGCCTCGCAAGCCAGGACCTTTTGCTCGTCATTCAGCAGGGCAGTCTCGATGATGACCTTCAGGATGGCGCCACCGGCGTGGACAGCCTCCGCTATGGTCGTGATGTCATCCACCAATGCGCCTTTGTCGCCGGCACGGGCCGCGGCGATGTTGATCACCATGTCGATTTCATCCGCACCGTCCAACACGGCGCCACGTGCTTCGAAAGCCTTGACGTCGCTGGGAGTGGCGCCGAGCGGAAAGCCGACAACCGAGCAGGTGAGCACTCCGGAACCCTTGAGTGCCTTCGTCACGGTCTTGACCCAAATCGGATTGACGCACACCGACTTGAACTTGTACTCGGCCGCCTCGGCACAGACTTGGCGCACTTCGGCTTCGCTGGCTTCCGGCTTGAGAAGAGTGTGGTCGATGTATGAAGCGATGCTTGCACTGTTGTCCAGTGCGCTGGAGGCTTCGTTGCTCATGGAGGTCCTTCCGTGGCGGGCCCGGTGTGCCGCAAGGGTCGCGGCTCGTCAAATGACCATCTTGCCACACTGCCCGGCTGCCGCGGAGGCTCCCTCAGCGGGGCTGGCGGGCCGGGTATCGGGCTCCGTGAGACTCCCTCCCCAGCCCACCCTCAGGCCCCCAGCCTCGCCTTGGACCCGCTATTCCCTCAGGCCGCGACGCCGGACCGCGCGTAATGGAGCCTGGCGTCTTCCTCAAGCCGGGCAGCGCAGTGTGCCGCGGCGGCATTCGAGGAGAAGACGAGCCCAAGGCGCATGCCGTCCCGCGAGGCGGCGTCCCCGATCGCCCAGATGCCCGGCACCGATGTGGAGAAATCGCGCCCCACCCTGATGCCGCCGTCGGGAGCTGTCTGCAGGCCCGCGCTTTCAGCGAGCCCATTGCGGGGGAGCCGTTCCTCGGCGAGCACCACAAGATCGCCGTTCATGCTGCTCCCGTCCTCGAAGACGATCCCGGTAGCAGGCAGGACTGAACCGGCGACGGAAGGCATGACGGCAGCTGGACGCAAAGTGGTTCGGATGGGGCGGACTCCGCGGGCGCGCAGCACGGCCTCGGCCTGGCCGGCCGCCGGACCGGTGCCAACCAGAATCCCCAGCGGACGACGGCCCAGGACCCTGGTGATGTCCTTGACCGCGGTGCCGATCTGCTCGGCGTCGTCGATGGTGGAGTAGTTGAGGCTGCATGCTGCGCCTTGGACCGGCGGGTGCATGGGGGACGAGCCGGTCGCAATCACCAGCTGATCGTAGGGGAACTCGAGGCCTTCGGTGGTGGTGACCGTGCGGGCCTGGACATCGATGAAGCTCGCGGCCTGGCCGAAACGCACGGAGACTTGGGGGAGGGTGGCTAGCTCCAGGAGGGCATCGGGGCACTCGTCGCGGTTGCTCAAGACGGTGATAGTGCCATGGAACACTGCCGTTCCGGGCTGTCGCGAAGTAGTGCTGCTGCCTGTCAGTCGACGGACCAGGGCCTGGGCTGCCGGCCCGGCTCCTGCGATGACGAGGTGGATGGTGCCTGCGGACGGGGTGATGGACATGGTGGGTCCCTTCGCTGAACTGAGCTGTGGTTGATGTGCCTGTGCCTAGCGTAGGCGGGGGGTTTTTCGGTGGTGTTTCCCTGTTGTTGCCATTTGGCGGTGGCCCGTTCCCTGATGGTTACCAGCCGGTAATGAGCTGGATCACACAGGCGCCGCCGCGGCGTCAATCCTGCACGCCTAGTGCGCTGTGAGGGAGCGGTCCGGAGGTGCCAGCCACTCCCTGCTCTGGCCAAGCCCGACTACGCTGTCCATCGTGCCTCCGCCGCGCAGGGCCGCCGCACCTGCTTCCGTGGTAGCCGTGAGGAACCACGCTTCGACGTGGTCGTCCAGGAGGCTATGAGCGTCGGGAAGCCAGGCGGTGAACACCGGCTTGGGTGCCACGTGGAGGGTTTTCAAGGGCGCGACGCCGGGAGCGTCGCCCAGGACGAGCCGCGCCTTGGCCTGCCCGCCGTAGGCGACGTTAGCGGTGCCCTCTACATAGCTGTCCGACTTCCAGAGCATTCCACGGAAGGCGCCGTAGTTGGCGACCGCGAGCCTCACCGGGAGCCCGACCGGAGCAGGCATTTCGATTTCGATATAGCAGCCCAGCCTTCCGTCCTGGTCGTACTGGGCTGAGACAGTGGCGTCCGTGACTACGAAGTCGAGGTTGGCCTGATGCTTGGGCATGCCCCAGACTCCCTTGCCGCACTTGACCGAGATTTCGGTGTTGACCGGCAGGTCCACCACGAACTGGCCAAGCCTGAACGACTTCTGGAAGAGGAGCGGCAGAAACGGCGGGACGGGCCGGCTGCCGTGGGTGATGGCAATGGCCAGGGAATATTCGATGTATGTGCCGATGTCCGTCGACGTGTGGTTGACCACCATGACCATCAGCAGGGCTTTGCCGCCGAGGCTGAAGGGTCGCATTTCCTTGCCTGGGAGCAGCCCAGCGGCGGCGCGTTTGTTGATGGGAAATGCCGCGATCAGCATGGGGGAGTCGTTCGACTTGAGCGGCATCACGTGATTGACGCCATCCGCTTTGGCGTACTGGCCGCCGAGTTTGATCTGGCGGCTTGGGACCGGGGAGGGGAGCAAGCTGTGGAGGGCCCTGTGCATCGCCGCGTGAAGCTGTGCGAAGTTTTTCATGGCCGTTCCTCCGGACCAAGAGCGAATCTACGGCCATGGTCCCACCGGGCCAGGCATCTGTCCATGACGCGGAATTAGCGCCTGGGCGCCGCCGTTGAGCTACGGACTACCAGCTCGGGCGTGAGGCGCTCGTCCGCGATGGGAGCCTCGGGATTGTTGAGCCGGTTCATTGCCACGGCTCCGGCGATGTTTCCCAGTTCTATTGCGTGGAGATCGACCGAGGTCAGGTCGATCCCGTGGAGCCGGCCGGTCCGTGAATTGTCGTAGCCCACCAGTGACAGGTCTCCGGGAATGGCCATGCCCCTCGCGTAGGCGGCTTCTCGTGCTGCCAATGCGAACTGGTCATTGTGGGTGAAGATGGCTGTCGGGCGGTCCGCGGAGTCAAGGATTTCAACTGCGGCACGCATTCCGGCATCTTGCATGAAGTCATCGGCCGGTACGGTCCGGGGAACCATTCCTGCGCCGCGCATTGTCTTCTCGTAGCTCCTTCGGCGGACCGTATGGCCGTCGTAGTCGGGTCCGGCCAGATGGGCGATCCGGGTGTGTCCAAGGCTGAGAAGGTGTTCGGTGGCGGCGCGGGCGCCGGCGTCGTCGTCCGAATACACGCTGTCGACGCCGGGTACGGGCCGCGCGACGCTGACGATCGGGACTATTTGTGCAAGTTCCTGCACCCGTTCGTCCGGGTCGAGCAGCGTTGCGGCGATGATGATCCCCACCCGCGCCTCAATCAGCGAGTCCACGGCTCCCGCGTCCACGCCGTCGATAAACTGGGAGACGCTGAGGATGAGCCGGTTGCGGGCTTGGGGGAGTGCCATCCTTACGCCGCTGAGGATATCGGCATAAACCTCGTTGTGGATGTCCATCAAATAGAGCCCGACGGCGGAGCGATGCTTGCGTGCAAGGTCGGCAGCGGCCGCGTTGGGCCGGTAACCGAGACGTTTTGCCGCGTCGAAGATTGCTTGCTTCGTCTCGCCGCTAACACCGGGAGCATCGCGGAAGGCGAAAGACACGAGCGTGCGGGAGACGCCGACTTCACGAGCCACATCGCTCTGTGTAGCGGGACGGAGCTGCCGGTCAAGACTCATGCCCTCATCTTCCCACGGCGAGGAAGTCTCAATTAAGTCATTTGTTAGATTGACCTTACATTTAAGTCTTTCGCGCGTTAGTCTGTTATTCAGAGCGGGTGTATGACCCGCATCACAAGACAAAGGAGTCCTGATGTCTGCTACGCAAAGCCACAGGGGAGTCAGTAGCGCAGTCGCGCTTCCTCCACTGAGCAACGGCCCGCATCGTAAGCGCCTTGGCCTGGTCGCACTGATTGCAACCTTCGGTGGCCTGCTGTTCGGTTATGACACTGGTGTCATCAATGGGGCGCTCCGGCCAATGACGGCCGAACTCGGCCTCACACCGTTCACCGAGGGCATCGTTGCCAGCTCACTCGTCTTCGCGGCGGCAATCGGTGCGCTTTCGGGCGGACGCATCTCCGACGGGTGGGGGCGCCGCAAGACGATCATTCTGCTAGCGGTGCTGTTCTTCGCCGGCACCTTGGTGTGCGTGTTCACGCCGAGCTTCGGGGTGCTCGTGGTCGGCCGCGTCCTGCTTGGTCTCGCCGTCGGTGGCGCTTCGGCAGTGGTCCCGGTGTTCCTGGCGGAGATGGCCCCGTATGAGATTCGCGGCTCCCTGGCGGGCCGCAACGAGCTCATGATCGTCGTCGGCCAGTTGGCGGCCTTCGTCGTCAACGCCATCATTGGCATCGTATGGGGCGACGTCCCCGGCGTCTGGCGCATCATGCTTGCGGTCTGCGCGTTGCCGGCGATCGCGCTGTTCTTCGGCATGCTCCGCGTGCCTGAGTCGCCGCGCTGGCTCGTCGAGAAGGGCCGGCACGATGAGGCCCTCGAGGTACTGCGGTCCGTCCGCTCCGAGGACCGTGCGCTCGCGGAGCTCGGCGAGGTCGAGAACGTCGCCAAGGAGGAGCGGGAAAGCCAGCAGATCGGCTGGCGTGCGGTCTTCAGCAACAAGAACCTGTTCCGCATTCTGCTCGTTGGCATCGGCCTGGGCGTCGCCCAACAGCTGACCGGGATCAACTCGATCATGTACTACGGCCAGACGGTGCTCGTCGAGTCGGGCTTCAACGAGAGCGGCGCGCTCATCGCGAACATCGCGCCCGGTGTGATCGCGGTGGTCGGCGGCGTCATCGCGTTGACTTTGATGGACCGGATCGACCGTCGCAAGACCTTCATCCTCGGGCTCACTCTGACCACCAGCTGCCACCTGCTGATCGGGTTCGCCTCAATGATGCTGCCCGTGGGCAACCCGATCCGCCCGTACGTGATCCTCTTCCTGGTGGTTGCCTTCGTCGGGTCCATGCAGACATTCCTGAACGTCGCGGTGTGGGTCTACCTGTCGGAGGTCTTCCCGCTGCACATGCGCGGCTTCGGCACCGGCGTCTCGATCTTCTTCCTCTGGGTCGTGAACGGTTTTCTTTCGCTGTTCTTCCCGTCGCTGGTCGCGGGGGTCGGGATCACCGGCACATTCTTCCTCTTCGCCGTCGTCGGGGCGCTGGCCCTGGTCTTCGTCGTCAAGCAGGTCCCCGAAACCCGTGGCCGCACCCTGGAAGCACTCGAGGAAGACGTCACCACCGGTGCCATCTATCTCGTTCATAAGAACCAGGGCTCGGTCGGTTCGTAGCCCAGCGGTGAGGGACTGGCGCGGCAGCTTGCTCTGGCGGTAGCGACGTTCGATGACGTTCCTGTTCTGACCGCACGAGGCGACGCCGTGGGCGCCGAGCAGGTTGTGAAGAACCTGTTCGGCGCCCACGGCTGCCGTCAGCGCTTAATGATCGCGCCAACAACGCCTGTCTGCGGGTGCGGAGCGGATTCGACGGCGGGCCATCAGACGGCCGGCGTGCCGGAGCACGATTGACGCCACATGGATACTGGGATATCGTCGCATGGAAACGTTTCCATGCCCTTTCTGGCTATGTCAAGGAGGACACAGCAAATGAAGATCCGTATCCTGGCGAGACGGGCCAGACGCCTGAAGGCGCACGCAGCGGCATCCCTTGCGATCGCCCTCGTGGCGGGGCTGATCGGCCCGGCCTTTGTGGCGCAGCCAGCCTTTGCGGCCGAACCTATCGCCAACCCCGCAGCGTCCGTCAACACCTTCATTGGCACCAAGGACGAAGGGAACACCTTCCCGGGTGCGTCGGCGCCGTTCGGCATGGCCCAGGTGAGTCCGACTGGCAAACATTTCGCGGGCTGGCAATATGACGACACGACGGTTCGGGGCTTCGGTCATTCCTACCTCTCGGGCGCCGGATGCTGGGAACAGGGCGGTCTGCTTTCCGTGCTCCCCACGACCGGCGAGGTCGGCCCCGGCAAATCGTTCGACACCTCCAACGGGCGCACCTTCGACCACACCCGATATGCCGCGACCCTCACCCACGACGGCGAGATCGGTACCGCCGGCTACTACAAGACCAGGCTCACCTCCTCCGGTGGAATCGACGTCGAAGCCACCGCATCCACCCGCGTCGGGGTGCAGCGATACACATTCCCCGCGACCGGCAACGCCAATGTGTTCCTCAACACCGGTCAGGCCAATCAAACTCTCAAGGTGAAGAACTCCTCGATCACAATCGTCGGCGACCGCACCCTCGTGAGCGAGATCCGCGTGCAGGGATTCTGCTCGGGGAAGGACTTCGAGTACACCACCTGGTTCGCTACGAGGTTCGACCGGCCCTTCGCGTCCTCGGGAACCTGGAATGAGACCGGCGGCATCCCGGGGTCGACCGCTCAGCCATCCGGCGCCGGGCAGAAGGGCGCCTGGGTGAGTTTCGACACCAGCGAGAACCGCACAGTTCAGCTCTCGACCGGACTCTCCTTCACCGGTATGGCCGGCGCCATCGCCAACCTCGTTAAGGAGGGACTCGATGACAGCGGAGCCGTCATCCCTTTCGACGCCGTTAAGGATGCGACGGTCGCGGGGTGGAACACCGAACTCAAGAAAGCCTCTACCTACGGAGGCACCGCCAACGACAATGTCACCTTCTACACCGCGCTGTACCACGCTTTCCTCCAGCCCATCACTTCGACAGACGTTGACGGCCGTTACCGCGGCTTCGACGACAAGAACCATGTGGCGGACGGCTGGACCTATTACCAGTGGTTCTCGCTGTGGGACACCTACCGCTCACAGAATCAGCTGCTTGCGATGTTGCAGCCGGAACGCGCGCGGGATATGGCCAGGAGCGTTCTGACGATTCAGCAGCAGGGCGGCTGGCTGCCGCGCTGGGCGTACGCGAACTATGAAGCCAATGTCATGACGGGCGACCCTGTCTCACCGTTCCTGGCCGACCTCTGGCGCTACGGCGCGGTGACCGGTGGTGTGACGCTCGCCGCCGAGGACACCCGGTCCGGCCGGGCGGTCGAACTCGACGAGAAGCTCCTGCTCAGCGCGCTGCTGGAGAACGTCGATACTGCGCCTCCCGCCGCGAGCCAGTTCGCCGGGCGCTCCGCCATAGCCGACTACATCGCGAAAGGCTATGTTCCGCACGCCCCCGGAGCGCCGAAGAAGGGCATGGACACCGACGAACATCACGGCGGCTCGGCGACCCTAGAGTACGCGGTGGGCGACTGCGCGGTCTCGCTCGTCGCCGGACGGCTCGGCGACAGTGCCTCGGCCCAGCGTCTCGCCGCTCGTGCGGGCAACTGGAAGAACGTGTGGAGCGCGGCGGCGACCGAGACGGGGTACACAGGCTTCCCCCGCGCGAAGAACGCCGACGGCAGCTGGGGCGCCGCCGCCGGGGGATTCCAGGAAGGAACGGCGTGGCAATACCAGTGGCTTGCCTGGCAGGATGCGGACGGACTCGCGGACGCCATCGGCGGAGTCGATCAGACCATCAGCCGCCTCGACAAATTCTTCGACATTGGACGCGTCTTCACCGATCCGGCCGGCGCCGCGAGGGGATCCTGGGTCACCGGAGCGCTTGACTACAACCGGATCGAGTACAACCCGAACAACGAACCGAACCTGCACGCCGCGTGGATGTACAACTTCTATGGGGAACCTGCGAAGGCGTCGGCGGTGAACCGGGCGGCCCAGACGCTTTTCACCAACAAGCCGAATGGTGTCACCGGAAACGACGATCTCGGAACCATGTCGGCTTGGTACGCCTTCTCGGCGCTCGGCATGTATCCATCGGTCCCTGGCTCCGGTGATCTGCTGCTGCACGCTCCACGCTTTCCGCGGCTGGACCTCGACGTCGGCGACAAGACTCTGACCATCAAGGCAGACGGCGCCGACGGATCGAAACTGCAGTACATTGACGGCGTCTCGTTCAACGGCACTCCACAAAGTGCGAGTTACACCAACTGGGATCGGCTGAAGGAGGGCGGAACGCTCGAGGTGACGCTCACCGCCGACGCGTCCACGACCTGGGGAGAGGCCAGCGCCGACCGTCCGAAGGCTCCGTGTTCGCCGGTTGTCGACAAGGTTGCGCCAACGGTGCGGTTGAACACGGCACCGGCGACTCCGGCATCCGGCTGGCACACCGTCGGGGTCACCGTTTCGGTCGCCGCGGATGACAACGGCTCGCGGACGCCAAGCGTCGAGACTCGTCTCGACGGCGGTGAGTGGCAGCCATACACCACGGAGATCCTCTTCGCGGCGGAGGGCGTTCATACTCTCGAGGCGCGCGCGATCGACAAAGCCGGCAACATCTCGGAGATCGCACGTGCGCGTGTGGCAATCGACATGACCGCCCCCGTGACCACAGCTCAATCACCCGCCGCCGATGCGAAGGTCACAACGGCCAAGCTCGTGTTCGATGCGGAGGACGCCCTCTCCGGCGTTGCATCCACCGAATATCGAATCGGCGAAGGGGAATGGAAGCCAGCGCCCGCGGACGGGGTGAAGTTCGACAAGGCCGGAAGTCATTCGATCTCGTACCGCTCGACGGACCTCGCAGGCAATGTGGAAGTGGCGCGATCGCTGATCGTGACCGTCCGAGACGGCGGTACCGATCCCGTGGTCACGACGACCTTCACTAGGGACGGCAGCCTTGCCACGACAGGATTCGGCATGGCCGGGCTGGGGCTGCTCGCTACGCTGCTCGTGCTCGCCGGAACCGCAATCGCGATCGTTATCCGGCGCCGTCGAGCGAGATCCTAGACGCGGAGCCGGTAACCCCGTTTGACCACGGTTTCCACGAGCTTTCCGTCCGGGAGCGAGGACCTCAATCGGCTGACCGTCATGTCCAGGGCATGGACCGAGCCACGCAATTCCAGAAGATCGGAAAGCGCCTCTCGGGACAACACCGCGCCCCCGGCTCCCAAAAGCGCCCGCAGCAGGAGCAGCGGAGCCGGGGCCAGTTCCACCACGGAACCATCGATCCTCAAGCAGCGGCCGCGCAGCTCGATGTTCCCTGCGGGAGTGTCGAGCCGGCGCACATGGTTCAGGGCCAGATGTTCGGTGACGAGCCGGATGAGCGCACCCATGCGGTAGCGGTCCGGGATGAGGGGGGCAAGCCCGGCGTCGATCAGCGGCTGTGCAGTGACGGGCCCGACGGCGGCGACCGTCACCTGGGTCTTGAGGGCCTCGATCAGCTGGCGGTACATGCCCATTTCGTGGGCAGTGCTCCACATGGCGTCTACGGCCGGTGCGCTCGTAAAGGTGAGTACGTCCAAGTCTCCACTGCAGGCGGCTTCGATCAGGCGCGGCAGCTTGTCTTCGCCGTCGGGCTTTACCCAGCGGTAGGGGGTGACGGTGAGGACCGTTGCCCCGGACATGCGGAGGCGCTCCAACTGGCGCACATCGGTGTAGCCGTGCAATTGCACGGCGACGGTCTTGCCGCGGACGCCTTCCTGAAGGAGCATGTCCACCAGTGTGGCGGTGGTTTCGTCACTGCTGATCCCGACGTCGGCAAGGCCCGCCGCGCGGACCGCACCACGGGCTTTTGGCCCCCGCACGAACATGCGACAGGCAGCCAGGACGTCGAGAAGTTGCTCGCCGATGCCGAAGGAGTCCGCAGCCTCGCACCAGCGCCGCATGCCGTAGGCCGTGGTGGCGATGCAGATATCGGGTTTGGCCGCGATGATCGTTTTCGTGTCCTCGATGAGCGTGACGTCTTCCTGGACCGGCGCGATCTTCAAAGCCGGAGCGTGCAACACGGAAGCGCCGCGCCGTTCAAGCGCCTCAATCAAGTCACGTGAACGCCTGTGTGAAGTCACTCCGATGCGGAAACCGTCAAGCGGCGCATCGTCGGTTGGTACGGGGGTGGCCAACGGCGAGCCTGCATCGATGGAGTCTAGGGCATTCAACGTAGTCATGTGTGTTCTTTCAGGCTTCAAGGAGGGAAGCTGCGAGGAGGTCGAGGTCTGCGGTGGCTTCGGTGTGATTGCGGTTGGCTTCGGCAACCCGGACCACTTCGCCGATGACCAGGACGGCCGGGTTGGTGCAGCCTGCGGCCGCGGTTTCAATGGTGCCGAGTTCGGCGATCGTAGTGCGTTGTCCGGGGCGGTAACCGCGCTCGACGACGGCCATGGGCATTGCCGGGTCCATCCCGGCCCGGCGGAGCCCGGCGGCGAGCTGCGGGAGGGTCCCGATGCCCATGAGGACCACGATGGTCCCGCCGAGCCCGGCCAGGTGCGTGTGCTCCTTCTCCGTCAGAGGTGCGTGGCCCGAGACAACCGTGAACATGTGGCTGACCTCGCGGTGCGTGACGGGAATGCCCGCGGCCGCCGGGACAGAGATGGCACTCGTGACGCCCGAGATGACGCGGACGGGGATGCCCGCCCGCACACAGGCGCTGACTTCTTCGCCGCCGCGGCCGAACACATAAGGATCACCGCCCTTGAGCCGGACCACATTCTTCCCGGTCAGGGCGGCTTCGACCATGAGTTTTTCGATGTCGCATTGGGCTACCTTGTGGTGCCCGGGGCGCTTGCCGACGTCCACCATTTGCGCGGACGTCAGTTGCGCCAGTTCCGCGTAGGGGGCGAGCCGGTCGTAGAAGACGACGTCGGCGTCCCGCAGCGCGTTGACCGCGCCGATGGTCAACAGATCGAGCGCGCCGGGGCCGCCGCCGACCAAGGTGACGTGGCCTGACTCGCCTGCCGGCGGTTCGCTGGCGACCGGGATCCCCGTTTTCCGGCAGCGTTCGAGCAGGGGTTCCCAGCCGGGCTGGCCGTCGTCGACGGCCGCGACCAGAAAGGGGCGTTCGGGCAGCGGGCCGTCAGCGTCGGCTCCGTCGGGGGTGCTGAGCCGATGGACGACGGCGCCGGCGGCTTCGTAGCGCCGGACGGCCTGCCGCGCGGCGTGAGCGGAGCCTATGACCAGAACGTCGCGGCCTGTGAGGTCGATGGTGAGCTGCATGGCTTCTTGCTCCTTAGTCCTGGCCGCGAACGGGGATCGTGCTGGCGATGAGGACGCCGCCTTTTTCCTCGTTGGTCGCGGGGCGGATCTGGCCGCGTTCGGGGACGAAGGTGATGGCTTCGTCTTTCTGGTCGGGGGCGTTGACGAAGGAGCGGAAGCGGCGAAGGCGTTCTGGGTCTTTGAGTGTTTCGGCCCATTCGTCCTGGTAGGTGTCGATGTGGCGGGCCATGGCGGTTTCGAGGTCGTTGGCGATGCCGAGGGAGTCGTGGATGATGACGTCTTCGATGTGTTTGAGGCCGCCCTCGAGCTCCTCCTGCCAGCGGGCGGTGCGCTGGAGCCGGTCCGCGGTGCGGATGTAGTACATGAGGTAGCGGTCGATGTATTTGATGAGGGTATCGTCGTCCAGGTCCTGGGCGAGGAGTTGCGCGTGGGCGGGCAGGAAACCGCCGTTGCCGCCTACGTAGAGGTTCCAGCCTTTGTCGGTGGCGATGACGCCGACGTCCTTGCCGCGCGCTTCGGCGCATTCGCGGGCGCAGCCGGAGACGCCCATTTTGAGTTTGTGCGGGCTGCGCAGGCCGCGGTAGCGCATTTCCAGGTTGATGGCCATGGCGACGGAGTCCTGGACGCCGAAGCGGCACCAGGTGGAGCCCACGCAGGATTTCACGGTGCGCAGGCTCTTGCCGTACGCCTGCCCGGATTCGAAGCCGGCCTCGACGAGTTCCTTCCAGATCTCCGGGAGTTGTTCGAGGCGGGCACCGAACATGTCGATGCGCTGGCCGCCGGTGATTTTCGTGTAGAGACCGTACTTCTCCGCGACGCGGGCGATCACGCCCAGGCCCTGCGGGGTGATTTCGCCGCCTGCGATGCGAGGGACCACGGAGTAGGTGCCGTCTTTTTGCATGTTGGCCAGGGCTCGGTCGTTGGTGTCCTGCAGGGTGCCGCGCCCGGCGCCCAGGACGTATTCGCTGTTCTGGCTGGCAAGGATGGAGGCGATGGTCGGTTTGCAGATGTCGCAACCCGCTCCGGTGCCGTATTTGGCCAGGATCTCCTCGAAGGAATCCAGTTCCAGGACGCGGATCGCGTCGAAAAGTTCCTGGCGGGAGAGGCTGAAGTGCTCGCACAACGCCTTGGAGACTTCGATGCCGGACTTCTTCAGCTCCCCTTCGAGGAGCTTCTTGAGCATCGGCACGCAGGAGCCGCACTGGGTGCCGGCCCGCGAGCACGTCTTCAGTTCGCCGAGTTCCCGGACGGGGTTGTTGCCGTCGCAGGAGCCGCAGCCGTTGATCGCGTCGCGGATGGAGCCGGCAGGGACGTTGTTGCAGGAGCACAGGATCGCGTCATCGGGCAGTTCGGTGTCGGGGGCCTCCCCGCCGCCCGCGGCGGTGAGGTAGGCGCCCGGTTCTGCGGGGAGCTCCCGGCCGAGCATGGGGCGCAGGCTCATGTAGGGGGTGGCGTCGCCGACGAAGATGCCGCCGAGCAGGGTCTTGGCGTCGTCGGTGGTGACGATCTTCTGGTACACGCCCCGGGCGGGGTCGGCGTAGACGATTTCCAGCGAGTGTTCGGTTGTGGCGAAGGCATCGCCGAAGCTGGCGACGTCCACGCCGGAGAGCTTGAGCTTGGTGGCCGTGTCGAAACCGGGGAAGGTCGCTTGTCCGCCGTGCAGGCGGTCGGCCACGATCTCGGCCATCGTGTTCGCCGGTGCTACGAGCCCCAGGCACATGCCCTCGAAGTTCGCGACTTCACCGATGGCCCAAATGCCGGGGACCGGGGTGGCGCAGTGGTCGTTGATGACCACGCCGCCCTTCTTGCCGAGTTCGAACAGCTGTTCTTTGCCAGCGGTGGGGTCTTGAGCGGCGCGGAACAGTTCATCGCGGGGGCGGATGCCGATCGACGCGATGACCATGTCGGCGGGAATGATGCGCCCGTCTTTCATGAGGACGCCGGTGACCTGGCCGTCGTCGTCTGACAATACTTCGGCGGGGTAGGTTCCCGTAAGAACTTCGAGTCCCTTGGCAGTGACCAGCCGGCCCAATGCCTGGCCGGCGCCCTCATCAAGCTGGGCGTTCATGAGCCAGCGCGAACCGTTGATGACGGTGGCCTGCGCGCCCAACTCCATGGTGCCCGCCGCTGCTTCCAGACCGAGGAGGCCACCGCCGATCGTCACGGTCTTGACGGTCCGGCCGAGCTTATCCGTGAGTTCGGCGATGGCCTTGTTGATGGCCCAGACGTCGTCGAGCGTGCGGTAGACATGGGCGAGCTCACCGCCGGGGAAGGGGAGTTCCGCCGCGTCCGAACC
Organism: Arthrobacter sp. 2MCAF14; assembly: GCF_052115645.1. Lineage (NCBI taxonomy): Bacteria > Bacillati > Actinomycetota > Actinomycetes > Micrococcales > Micrococcaceae > Arthrobacter > Arthrobacter sp. 2MCAF14. Next base: position 178,976 of record NZ_JBFRHB010000003.1, read on the forward strand.
GGTGGCCACCACCAAGTGGTCGTAGTCGTAAGTGTTGCCGGCCGCGGTTTCCACGGACTTGGCTTCGGGGTTGATCTTGATTACCCGCTCGCCAGTGCGCAGATCCAGCGCCTCGTGGTCCCACATGGACATGTCGCCCAGTGTGAGGTCATAGTCCACATCGGTCAGGGCCTTGCTCAACGTGACCCGGTCATAGGGAAGATGCGCTTCCTCGGTCAGGACCGTGACGTGCCAGCCCTCGAGACCGCGGGTATGCATCGCATCGGCAAAACGGTGGGCGGCAGGGCCTCCGCCGGCGACAACAATACGGCGCAGGTTTTCTGGGGTGGAAGTGTGTCCGGTCACTGGTGGCCTTTCGCATACGCCGCAGAACGTGCTCCGCAACTTGTCACTTCAGACTACGGACGGGCAGTTTCTCTTCAGTTTCCCTTTTGTTTCGTGGTCTTAACTTCTGGGTCACGATTGGATGTCGGGACGTGTGAGGTCTCTTTTACGCACCGGACACATTGACTGCGTTCCGGTGAAACACTCCCCGCCTACCTTGAAGGTATGGCCGCTCGGTGGCCAACGCCTGAAAGGAACGGGCAGCATTTGTCCGGCCGCAGGCATAGCGAGAGGGGTTGACATGACCGTCATTCTGGAACGGGAAGAACAACTGATGGGCGCGCCGACCGCGTCCGGCTGGCACCGCGTATGCCCCTTGGACGAACTTGAGCCAGCTTGGGGCGAGGCAGCTTTGATCGACGGCGTGCAGGTGGCGCTCTTCCGCGTCGACGCCGACAATGTCTACGCAGTCGCCCAGCAGGACCCTGCAACCTTGGCCAACGTCATGGCCCGCGGCATCACCGGTTCCCGGGGATCACGCCCCACCATCGCCTCGCCGTTGCACAAAGAGGTCTACGATCTGCAGACCGGTGAGTGCTATTCCAACCCCGGGCTGCGGCTTCCGGCATTCAGGACCCGCATGGTTGACGGCTTCATCGAAGTCGAACTCTAACTAGAGCCCCAGCGCTTCGCGGACGTCCGCGAGTATGTGGTCCAAAGTGGTCCGCGCGGCGTGGCGGGTTTCTGCGAGTTCCGCCGCGGAACCGACCGATTTGATGACCTCCAGGTAGCACTTGAGCTTTGGCTCGGTGCCGCTGGGTCGGATGATGACGCGGCTGAGGTCCTTGGTCAGGTAGAGGAGGCCGTCCGTAGGCGGAAGTTGTTCGCTTCCCTCGGCCAAATCCACAAAGGTCTCGATGGCGGAGCCGCCAAAGGACTCCGGCGGATCGGCCCGGAGCCGGTTCATCATGGCGTCCAGCAAACCAAGGTCCGCCACCCGGATGCTGAGCTGGTCACTCGCATGCAGGCCGTGCACCAGGTAGATCTCGTCCAAGGTGTCGAAGATCGTCTTTCCTTCGGCCTTGGCAGCCGCCGCCAGTTCTGCGATGAGCAAGGATGCGGAAATACCATCCTTGTCCCTGACAAGTTCGGGCGCCACGCAGTAGCCCAGGGCTTCCTCATAGCCGTACACAAGTCCCGGTACCCGGGAAATCCACTTGAATCCCGTCAGCGTTTCCTCATGGGCGAATCCAGCCGCCGCCGCGATGCGGGAGAGCAGCCGCGACGAGACGATTGAATTGGCAAAAACGCCCCGGCTCGCGTCGCCTTGCCGGGCATCCGCGGCGTGCCGGGCCACGACGTGTGCCCCAAGCAGGGCGCCTACTTCGTCGCCCCGCAACATCCGCCAAGCACCCGTATCAGGGTCCTTTGCCGCTACAGCCGCGCGGTCGGCGTCGGGGTCGTTGGCCAGCACGATGTCGGCATCCAAGCGCGCCGCTGCCGCCAAAGCCAGATCCAGCGCGCCGGGCTCTTCCGGGTTGGGGAAACTGACCGTGGGAAAGTCCGGGTCCGGTGCTGCTTGCTCTTCGACGAGCGAGACGTCCGTGAAGCCGGCCGCGCTGAGAACCGAGACCGCGGTTTCACCGCCCACGCCATGCATAGGGGTCAAAACGATCTTCAGCTCACGGGCCGGGAAATTCTCGACGTCGGCCAAGCCAGCCATCGCGGCCTCATACTCGCCAGTGATGGAATCGGGCAGCTCAGTCCAGCCGGATTCAGCCAGTTCAATTGAGTCCAAGGGGCCCACGGCTTCGATGCTTGCGGCGATCTGCGAATCGTAAGGTGCCACGATCTGGGATCCACGGCCGCTTTCCTCTACGGCCCGGCCGCCGAGGTACACCTTGTAACCGTTGTCCTGCGGAGGGTTATGGCTCGCTGTGACCATGACGCCGCCGTCGCAATCAAGGGAACGGACCGCGTAAGCCAGCAGTGGGGTGGGAAGCGCTGAAGGCATCAGGAAGGTGTCGATCCCGGCGGCCGTGAAGATGGCAGCAGACTCCAGGGCGAAGACATCCGAGTTGTGCCTCGCGTCATAGCCGACGACGGCGCGCGGCCGCGTTCCGGGGGAAGCGGCCTCAACGGCATCCTTGAGGAAGGACGCCAAACCTGCCGCTGCCCGCCGCACCACCACGCGGTTCATCCTGTTGGGACCGGGACCGAGGGCTGCCCGGAGTCCCGCGGTACCGAACTGCAGTGTTCCACTGAAGCTGTCTTCAAGCTGTTGACGGGCTGCAGCGACGCCGCTGGAGGCGAGTCCGGTCAGCTCGGACAGGGCTGCCGCAGTGATGGGGTCCGGGTCCTGGGCAGCCCATTCGCGGGCGTCGGATATCAGCTTTTCAAATTCGGCATCGCTCGATGTCATAGGGATAAAGCTATCGTCAAAGAGAATGAATGCCGAGGTCACGGGCTATGTCAGCCGTCACAGTATGGACACCCCAACCCAACTGGCTCGCATTAGTTGTCGTTAAGAGGCGTCTTAACGACAACAACTGCGAGTCAGTTGGGCTGCAGAGCGTCAGGGTTGCATCCGGGTGCTGGTCAGCACGAAGCCCGCGGTGCCTCCCGAGCTGAAGGCGGCCGCACCCGTGTTGCCCCATTGCGGAAAGAAAATGTCCGAGATGACTACCGAGCCGTCCTGTGTGAAGACCTCCACGGACGAGGAATCGAGGAGGATGCGGAGGCGGACCTTGCCGTCCTTCATGGGCACGGATGCTTGGTGGTAGGGGCTGAATTTCGGCGAGAAGTTGGAGGTTCCGGCCGCGGAACGGTCCACTTTCAGGGTCTGGCTTGCGCGGTTGTACGAGATCCGGAGGCCTGCCTTTCCGTCTGACGAGGCCCGCAACACCATGCCGGCGTCCGCTGAGCCCGCAACGTCCATTTCGGCGTCGATAAGCTGGGTTCGGGACCCGAATTCGCTGCCGAGGGACTCCGTGGAGTCAGTGACGGTGAGGTTTTCGCCATGTACTTCACTGGTCTTGGCGTTCGTGAGGGCATCCGCGGCGGGCGGGGCGATGGTCGAATGGAGCTCGAAGCGGCTTCCCGTAGCTGCGAGCGTGAGTTGGCGGGGGATGGCCATGGATCCGCGCCACGGGGTGCTCGGGACGGACTGCGCATAGTCCCAATTCCCCATCCAGCCGAGCAGTACCGGCTTTCCACCGGGAGCCGCGGAGATGGTGTTGGCGGCGTAGAAGTCCGCTCCATGGTCCAGCCATTGCGAGTCCGTCAGTGGGTCACCCGGCTTCGCCGCGTTTTCCGCCGTGAACCGGGTGCCGTCGAAATCGCCCACGAAGTACTGCATGCCGGAGCCTCCCGCGATGCCTCCGGGGTTGATGCTCACGATCATGACCCACTTCTTCAGTCCGTTGCCGCCGTCGACGTCCATCTGGAGAAGTTCGGGAACTTCCCAGAGGCCGCCCTGGGCGCCCACCCCGGAGAAATCGCTGAGGAAGCTCCAGTGCAGCAGATCCGTGGATTTGAACAGTTTCACCACTTGGGCGTCCGCTACCACCGTGGTCATGACCCAGTATTTGCCGGGCTCATACCAAGTGATTTTGGGATCGCGGAAGTTGTTCGACGCCGGCTGCAGGCTGAGCACCGGATTGCCTTTGTACTTGGTCCAGGACGTCCCATGGTCGAGGCTGTAGGCCACGGACTGGGCCTGGCTACCCTTGGGCAGGGCCCCGCCTTCTCCGTATGAGCTGGTGTAGAGGGCTACCAGCGGCGGGTTTTCAGCGGTGCCCAAGCCGGAGGCGTTCTTGGTGTCCGGAACGATCGCGCCAGAAAAGATTTCCTCGCTGACGGAGCCTTCCATGGCTACGGGCTGTTGGGTCCAGTGCACCAGATCGGTGCTGGTGGAGTGGCCCCACGACATATCTCCCCAGAAGTTGCCGTGCGGATTGTGCTGGTAGAACGCGTGATAGGTGCCGTTTTCGTAGACAAGCCCGTTGGGATCGTTAATCCAGTTTTGCGACGCTGTCAGGTGCGCGGCGGGCCGCCACGGGCCCGATTCGGACGGTGCGGGTGCAGAGGTTCTGACAGCGGATGGCGGGTTCGTCGCGGACCGCGAGGAGTCCGGCGTCGGAGTGCAGGAGCTCGCGAACATTGCCACGACGACGGCGACGACGGCGAGTACCGCCTTGCGGGCGGGCCGGAGCGGGCGTTGGGGAGAGTGGAGCATGGGACTTCCTGGGTTGTGGAGCGGGGCGCCCGGGGTGAACCGGGCGCCCCATAATCGCCGGGCAGGCAGCAAATCCTCTGCCCGCCCGGCTGGAATTGACGGTGGCCTACTTGTAGAGGCCTTCCCCTCCAACGCGGACGTTGGTGGGGAGGTAGCCGAACGGGCCGAGGCCGTTCTTGCCGAAGCTGCGGTCAACCTGGGTGACGCCACCGGCGAAGTTGATCTTTACCGTGGGGGAGAGGGACCCTCCACGGACTCCGTCGACATTGTCGATGAATGACTGCACCAGGCCACCCGGCTGCACGTAGTGCGAGTAGGCCTGGAACTGACGGCCGTTCTGCTGTGCCGACTGGGTGCCGCTCGGGTTGTTCGCCGGGAGGTTCAAGTCGGTCGGCGAGCCGAGCGCGAGTCCCGAGTTGTTCACCGGCTGGAAGTCCGAACGGACACCGTTGCCAACAAAGCCGTAGACGCCGTCGGGACCACGCATGCCATCGGCGTAGGTGAACTGGTGGCTGATGGTGAACAGGTAGTACTTGTTCTTGCCGTTTTCGTTCTGGATGAAGATCTGGGGGCGCTCGGTCTGGTCGTTGACGCAGTTGGCGGACAGGATCGGCGGCAGGAAGTGCCACTGGGTCAAGTCCTTGTTGTCGGCGACAGCCAGGCCGACGCTCGCGGTCTGGAACCACGAGCCGGTGGTGGTGTTGACCGTGTTGGTGTTCTCGGCGTGGGGATCGCCTTTCTGGTAACCAAGATCGGCATCGGTGCACTTGTAGGAGCCGCGGTTTCCGGCCGTGTTGCCCTCAAAGACCATGAAGGTCTGGCCCGGGTGGGCCGGGTCTTCGAAGGTGTACGGGTCACGGAAGGCGAAGCCGGCGTTCTGGGCCTTGGTCTGGTACAGCTTTCCGTCCGGCTCGAGCAGCTTGGTGTGCTGGAACCCGTCGAAGGTCACACCGTTCTTGTCGGCGTGGATGTTGCCGAGGGCCTTGGCGATGACTGCGTCCGGAGCGATCCCGCCGCCTCCCGCGTTGCGCTCTGCACGGTCGTAGAACGTGGTGGCCGTGTAGAACACGTTGACGTGGTCACCCTGCATGAGGCGCGTGGAACCCGACCATTCGGTGTTGCCGATGGAGGTGTTGTCCAGGAACAAGTGGCCGCCGTAGTTCCACTTGTCCTTCGCGGGGTCGGCGTTGGTCTTGCGGAAGAAGTAGCCGATGCGGGCGTTCCAGTGGCGCTGGTCGAAGCCGTAGCCCGCGTGGCGGTCGGCGACGAGGGAGAAGATGACGTCCCAGCCCTTGTAGCTGATCTGGTTGGCGTTCTGGTCTGTCAGGGACCAGGTGTCCCAGACCCAGACGTCGTCGTTCATGGCCGGGAAGTCCTTGGGGATCTCCGGCATGGTGACGCTGGGGCTCATGGAGTTCTGACCGGGGGTCACGTTCGGGTTGCTCTGGGCCATGATCTGCTTAGCATCCGCCCGCGTCCATTTGGACGTGAAGCTTGCTGCGGGATCAAAGGCTTCCTGCGTGTGGACCGTCGGCAGCGGGAATCCCGGCGTGGGAGCCGGCATTGTGGTGGCCGGCTTGTCGGCAGGCAGGTTCGCCTGGGCTGCCGGGGATGCCATCAGTACCGTGGCGGCCACACCGGCAGCGACCGCAAAAGCGGCTGCCGACCGCAGTCGGCGGCGCGGCCTGTGGGGGTTTGAGTGAGATTTCATGCTTGCTCTTCTCGCGGAGGTTGGACTACGGGGATTGGGCGCAAGCCCTTGTCCGAACTCCGGCGTTCCCGGTAACACCGATGGCGTCGTCAGGAACGCCATCGTCTCGGGTGGATGAGGATTCATAGGAAGCCCCCATCCTTCGGTCCTGGCACGTCGACTTGCCGGACCGATCAAAGCTTGACGCGCCGCTGAATGTGGCCGCAACTCGTGTTTCGCGCGGCATTCCGGGCCATAGGCCACATGTTAGACATATGTGCGCAAGCGCTTACATTTTTACACCGCGCGCGTGCCATGGAAAGCGCGGCGGGGTCAATTATTTTTGAATAAATCTGATTTATTCAAAAAGTTCACACGCCATTAACACTTGGGTGAATTGACTTGACAGAAGTCGGAAAATTGCCGTGACGACGCCTGTCGCGTGCTGCTTGCTTGGATCGGGGGCGCGTGAGCTGGCGGGCAACCCCGGACCGCTCCTACCATCTCGCTTCAGATGCAAAACTGCCCGCGCCGGGATCCGACGCGGGCAGTTCCGTGGTTGGTGGTGGCGCTATTTGGCCTTCGTGGAGCGGGTTCGCACCAGGGCGGTGACGCCGGCAGCGAGGCCAATGAGGCCTGCCGCGAGTCCGAACCAACCGGCCGTGGATCCGGCGTCGCTGGATGTCGGAGCCGCAGCTGACGGGGCCGGGGCCACGGACGGGGAGGACGTGGGAGCCGCCGATGCGGCTGCGTCGCTGGCGGTGGTGACGAACGAGGGAGCCGGGTGCTCGGGCTCTGGTTGTCCCTCAACGGTCTTCTCGTCCCACTTCACTACAGTGCCGTCGGTGTAGCTCTGGGTGGCGGGCAGCGTCACAGTGGTGCCGGCGTCGGGCAGTACGCCGACGGAGATCGAGAACGCCTGATATTCGTTCTGCCCGATCTGGTGTGCTGCGTCCGCAGTCCAGACGACCGAACTGACAGCCTTGGTCACCGTTGCTCCTGCGACCGTGACGGGTTTTGGCAGGGTGGTGGTGACGAGCTCGGCCGTCCAGCCCTCGACCGGCTTCACGGACACCGAGTTGAAGGGTGTGTCGGTGGGGAGTGAGACTTCGAGCTTGTTGGTCTTGGCCGTCGGGGACTCGTTGGGGACGTTGAAGGTCAGGTGGGTGTAGCCGCCCGCTGCCGGGTCGTCGGGATTGACGTTGACGTGTGCGGAGGCGGCCGAGACGCCGAAGGCGAGCAGCCCGGCGACCATGGTGGCGGCGCAGGCGGTTTTGAGGGTACGGCGGTGGGATGTCTTCATGGCAATGGTGCCCTTTCACAAAGGAAAAGCGGTTGGGACCGGGGCGGATGGAGGTCCGGACCGGTGAAGGCAAGGAGCTGCCGCCCGTCCCTGCCCGAGTGTGAAAGGGGAGAGTCTTAGGCGGCGGACGCCAGGGCTGGTGGACCGCGCCGGGAAGGAAGCCGGAGGCCGGGAATGGCCCGAGGACGAACATCCGGGCTCGAACGGGGGTGGGGGGCGCGAAGTGGCTGGACCACTGTTGCCGCGGGTAGTTGGACCAGCGGGCGCAGCCACGCAGCCAGCGCCCATAGTGCTCGTTCGCCGCGAGCGAGCACCAGCGCCGTGCCCAAGGTTGCCACGGTGTGCGCTGCGAGCATCTGCCAGTCGCTTGCCGCGGCGTGGGCCGAGGCGATGGCGCTTACGGTTTCCGGAGCGGGCGCCAAGCGAACATGCCCTGCATGCCCGGACTGCAGCGGTGCCGCGGTGGAAGTTCCGGACAGGGCGCAGAACGCCCAGTGAAGGCAGAGCTGCCCGGCCCCCAGCAGCCCGGCTAGGGCGGGCAGCGAAAGTCGGACGCGCGTCAGGATGGCGACGGGCAGGATCGTCAGGGCACAGAGCGCCGTTAAAATAGCTGGCGCCGGAAGTTCTCCGCCGCCAGCCAGGTGCCCGCCCGCGGCGAAGCCCAGAATTATTGAGCCGATCAGGCCCGTTCGCAGGAACCGCAAAGGCGCGGATGTCGTCATCGGCGGTCCTTTCCGGTTCGAGCGCTACGGCGGAGAATCACTCAAATTCTACTGTGCTACGAACTCCGGAATAGCCGGGGCACCTTGGCTCCCCGGCTATTCGATCAAAGCTTGGCGATGATGTCTGCTAGGAGGCGCGAAATACGTGCGCCCGCCGTCTGGCCTGCCTCGATGACTTCCTGATGGCTCAGCGGCACCGGGCTGATGCCTGCAGCCAGGTTGGTTACGAGGGAGATGCCGAAGACCTCCATACCTGCGTGCCTGCCGGCGATGGCTTCCAGAGCGGTGGACATGCCCACCAAGTCCGCGCCGATTCGCTTGGCGTATTGGACCTCCGCAGGAGTTTCGTAGTGCGGGCCGGTGAACTGGGCGTAGACGCCTTCGTCGAGCGTCGGATCCACTTCGCGGGCCAGGCCGCGGATGCGCGAGGAGTACAGGTCCGTGAGGTCCACGAACGTGGCACCTTCAAGGGGAGAAGCCGCGGTCAGGTTGATGTGATCACTGATCAGCACGGGCGTGCCGGGGGTCCAGGCTTCGTTCAGACCGCCGCACCCGTTGGTCACAACGAGGGTCTTGCATCCGGCTGCCGCGGCTGTGCGCACGCCGTGTACTACGGCCCGAACGCCCTTGCCTTCGTAGTAGTGGGTACGCGCGCCGAGGACAAGGGCCCGCTTGCCCTCTTTCGTCAGGACCGAACGGATGGTGCCCACATGCCCTTCAACAGCAGGAGCGTGGAAGCCGGGAACTTCCGACGCCGTGAGGGTCGCCGTCGTCTCGCCTATGAGATCCGCAGCCGCGCCCCAGCCTGAGCCGAGCACGAGCGCGACGTCGTGGGATTCGACGCCGGTCTCCGCCGCGATGTAGTCGGCCGCAGCATTGGCGGCCTCGAATGGGTCTGTGTTCATCAGCTCTGTGTTACTCACTGGTACAAACTACAGTGCCGCGCGCGCTGTTGAACAGGGCGCAGTTGGGCAGGTAAACGGCCTCTGGGGGCGTTCTCAGGTGGGGCTTAGTGGCAGGTCCGCCGGTATTAAGTGAGAATTGAACATTGTGACCATGCATCCTGACTTCAGCTCACCACGAATCGCGATCCTGGGCGGAGGTCCAGGCGGATATGAAGCGGCCATGGTCGCGGCCCACTTGGGAGCGCGGGTAACCCTCATCGAGCGCGCCGGGCTCGGCGGCTCAGCCGTCCTCACCGACGTCGTACCTTCCAAAACCCTGATCGCGACGGCGGATCTCATGACCCGAGTCGGCGAGGCGGGGGAGCTGGGAGTCAAGTTCGCCGTCGACGGCAGCGATGTGGCGCCGGGCATGCGCGCGGACCTGGGCCACATCAATGACCGCGTCCTGCACCTCGCGCGCGAGCAGTCCGACGACATCCGGGTGGGCCTCGAGCACCTTGACGTCGAGATCCTGATGGGTTCCGGAAAACTTTTGGACAACCACACCATCGAGGTCACCACGGCGGACGGCACCAAGACAATCACCGCCGACGCCATCCTTCTCGCCGTCGGCGCGCACCCCCGCGAGCTGCCCACGGCCAAGCCGGACGGTGAGCGCATCCTGAACTGGGCGCAGATCTACAACCTCGAAGAACTTCCGGAAGACCTGATCGTCGTCGGGTCCGGCGTCACCGGTGCAGAATTCGCCTCGGCCTACAACGGCCTTGGTTCGAACGTCACCCTGATTTCGAGCCGCGACCAGGTTCTGCCCGGCTCGGACACGGACGCGGCCCAGGTCCTTGAAGGTGTCTTCAAGCGCCGCGGCGTGCGCGTTTTGTCCCGCTCACGCGCGGAGGCGGTTGAAAGGACCGACGCCGGTGTGAAGGTGACGCTCGGCGACGGTTCGGTGGTGACCGGTAGCCATTGCCTGGTGTGCGTGGGTTCTATTCCCAACACGGCCGGAATCGGGCTGGAAGAGGCGGGCGTGGCTGTCACGGAGTCCGGCCACATCAAGGTGGACGGCGTCTCCCGCACCACCGCGCCGAACATTTACGCCGCTGGCGACTGCACGGGAATCCTGGCTCTCGCCTCGGTCGCTGCCATGCAGGGCCGCATTGCTGTTGCGCACTTCCTGGGCGACGCCGTCATGCCGATCAAGCTGCACCAGGTGGCCTCCAACATCTTCACTTCACCGGAAATCGCCTCTGTGGGCGTCTCCGAGGCCGACCTCGAATCAGGCAAATACCAGGGCGACGTGGTCATGCTGTCCCTGCTGAGCAACGCCCGCGCCAAGATGCGCAACACCAAGGACGGCTTCGTCAAGATCATTGCGCGCAAGGGTTCCGGAACGGTGATCGGTGGCGTCGTCATCGGCCCCAATGCCTCCGAGCTCATCTTCCCGATCGCTGTTGCCGTCAAGCAGAAACTGCACGTCGACGACCTCGCGAGCACCTTTACGGTGTACCCCTCGCTGACCGGTTCCATCTCGGAAGCGGCGCGACGGCTGCACGTGCATATGTGACGGTTGCAGCGGGCCTAACGCCGTAGAACCCCACTCAGCCTGTCCAGTGATTCAGGGTGCGCGGCAATCTCCAACTTGCCTTCGTCCGTCAACACGGTCATTGCCTGAATTCCATTCACCCGGATGTACTTACGGTCCTTGCCGCTGAGTTTTTGGCGCTCTGGTAGCAGATCCTGGACCTTGATCGTCGTTGCCCGTCCTGACGGCTCCAGGGTGTCGTACACCGCGGGCTGGAAATGGATAGACCCGGCGCTGGGCGTCGCGATCCCTTGGTTCCAGATGCTGCTGAGCGAACCGGGCCGGGAGTCCGGGTAGCGGATGTAGACCATGATTTGGCCGGTTTCTTCGAGACGGGCTCTGGTCTTTCGGCTTCGCCGGATTCCGAAGACCGCAAGAAGCCAGTAGCCCAATGTCCACACAAAGGCGGTGATAGCGGAGTCCGCTAGGCTGTGCCGTCCAACTGCCATCCAAACAGCTGTGGCGAACACAAAGAAAAGAACATAGCCGATGGCCATGGCGAGATATGGGTGCTGCCGGGCCCATTCCTTCATGGGCCAATACTAGGTAAGCGCGTCACCCTGCAACAGGGCCACGATGACTCTTGGTCAAGGTCCGCGGAACTGGATACGTTGCCTGACTGACTCGAAAATGGATGGTGAGTGGTTTCAGGTTGCTGCGGCGGTCTGATGGATGGGGTCGAATCGGACGGTGAGGCCGAGTGCGTTGGCTTGTTTGGTGATGCGGCGCATGACGTTGGCGGGCTCGCGTCGGGTGAAGTGGTCA